>JBGSNJ010000007.1:0-6322 GCA_041739715.1 Aestuariivirga sp. | reverse complement strand
GTGATGGCGCGCGACACGAAGCTCGGGCCCGAGGAGATCACCCGCGACATCCCGAACGTCGGCGAGGAGGCGCTCAAGAACCTCGACGAAGCGGGCATCGTCTATATCGGCGCCGAGGTGAAGCCGGGCGACATCCTCTGCGGCAAGATCACGCCGAAGGGCGAGAGCCCGATGACGCCCGAGGAGAAGCTCTTGCGCGCCATCTTCGGCGAGAAGGCCTCGGATGTCCGCGACACCTCGCTCCGCCTTCCGCCCGGCGTCTCGGGCACGGTGGTGGAAGTCCGCGTCTTCAACCGCCACGGCGTCGACAAGGACGAGCGTGCGCTGGCCATCGAGCGCGAGGAGATCGAACGCCTGGCCAAGGACCGCGATGACGAGCTGGCGATTCTCGACCGCAACTCCTACGGCCGCCTGAGCGGCTTCCTCACCGGGAAGCAGGCGACCGGCGGGCCCAAGGGCCACAAGGTCGAGGGCAAGATCACCGACAAGATGCTGGACGATGTCCCGCGCTCGCAGTGGTGGAACATTGCCCTGGCCGACGAAAAGGCCCTGGCCGAACTCGAAGCCATGAAGCAGCAGTACGAAGAGTCCAAGAAGCGTCTCGAAAGCCGCTTCCTCGACAAGGTCGAGAAGCTGCAGCGCGGCGACGAGCTGCCGCCGGGCGTGATGAAGATGGTCAAGGTCTTCGTTGCGGTGAAGCGCAAGATCCAGCCGGGCGACAAGATGGCCGGCCGTCACGGCAACAAGGGTGTCGTGTCCAAGATCGTTCCGATCGAGGACATGCCCTTCCTTGAGGACGGCACCCATGTCGACATCGTGCTGAACCCGCTGGGCGTGCCGTCGCGCATGAATGTCGGGCAGATCCTGGAAACCCATCTGGGCTGGGCCTGCGCCGGCATGGGCAACAAGATCGGGCAGCTGCTGGAAGCCTATCGCGACAGCCACGATGCCAAGCCGCTGCGTACGCAGCTGCACCAGATCTACGGCAAGAACGAGGAGCTCGACGGCCTCGACGACGGCCAGCTGGTGGAAGCTGCACAGAACCTGCGCCGTGGCGTTCCGATCGCGACCCCGGTCTTCGACGGCGCGCGCGAGGAAGACATCGCCGCCATGCTGAAGAGCGCGGGGCTCAACACCTCCGGCCAGGTCCGTCTCTTCGACGGCCGCACCGGCGAGCCCTTCGACCGCAACGTGACCGTCGGCTACATCTACATGCTGAAGCTGCACCACCTTGTGGACGACAAGATCCACGCCCGCTCCATCGGCCCATACTCGCTCGTCACCCAGCAGCCGCTGGGCGGCAAGGCGCAGTTCGGCGGCCAGCGCTTCGGCGAAATGGAAGTCTGGGCGCTCGAGGCCTATGGCGCGGCCTATACGCTTCAGGAAATGCTGACCATCAAGTCGGACGACGTGGCCGGTCGCACCAAGGTCTACGAGGCCATCGTGCGCGGCGACGACACCTTCGAGGCTGGCATTCCGGAAAGCTTCAACGTGCTGGTCAAGGAAATGCGCTCGCTCGGCCTCAACGTCGAGCTGCAGAATTCCGAACAGCAATCCTGATCCAGGGCGGCGGGGCCTTGCCCCGCCGTCCGGCAAGTTTCGTGTCCCGAACGTCTTAATGCGCTGCGGCAGTCCCGCGAAAAGGAGCAAGTGACCGATGAACCAAGAGGTCATGAACGTCTTCAACCCGGCAACCCCGGTTCCGACCTTCGATCAGATCCGCATCTCGATCGCCAGCCCCGAGAAGATCCTCTCGTGGTCTTTCGGCGAGATCAAGAAGCCCGAGACGATTAACTATCGCACCTTCAAGCCGGAACGCGACGGGCTGTTCTGCGCCCGCATCTTCGGGCCGGTGAAGGACTACGAGTGCCTCTGCGGCAAGTACAAGCGGATGAAGTACAAGGGCATCATCTGCGAGAAGTGCGGCGTTGAAGTGACCCTCTCGAAGGTCCGGCGCGAGCGCATGGGCCACATCGAGCTGGCGGCACCCGTCGCCCACATCTGGTTCCTCAAGTCGCTGCCCAGCCGCATTTCGGCGCTGCTCGACATGACGCTGAAGGACGTGGAACGCGTTCTGTACTTCGAGAACTACATCGTCCTCGAGCCCGGCCTGACGCCGATGAAGCAGCACCAGATGCTGACCGAGAGCGAGTACATGAAGGCCCAGGAGGACTACGGCGAGGACGCTTTCACCGCATCCATCGGCGCCGAGGCCATCCGCGAGATCCTCATGTCGATCAATCTCGAACAGCTGCGCGAGCAGCTGCGCGAGGAGTTGCGCACCGCCACTGGCGAGCTGAAGCCGAAGAAGATCGCCAAGCGCCTCAAGCTGGTCGAGAGCTTCCTCGAGTCCGGCAACCGTCCGGAGTGGATGATCCTGACTCAGGTTCCGGTCATTCCGCCGGAACTGCGTCCGCTGGTGCCGCTCGATGGCGGCCGCTTCGCGACCTCCGATCTCAACGACCTTTACCGCCGCGTGATCAACCGCAACAACCGCCTGAAGCGGCTGATCGAGCTGCGCGCGCCCGACATCATCGTGCGCAACGAGAAGCGCATGCTGCAGGAATCGGTCGATGCGCTGTTCGACAACGGCCGCCGCGGCCGCGTCATCACGGGCGCCAACAAGCGTCCGCTGAAGTCGCTGTCCGACATGCTGAAGGGCAAGCAGGGCCGCTTCCGCCAGAACCTGCTCGGCAAGCGCGTCGACTATTCCGGCCGCTCGGTGATCGTCGTCGGTCCGGAGCTCAAGCTGCACCAGTGCGGCCTGCCGAAGAAGATGGCGCTCGAGCTGTTCAAGCCCTTCATCTATTCGCGGCTTGACGCCAAGGGCCTGTCGGCCACGGTGAAGCAGGCCAAGAAGCTGGTCGAGAAGGAAAAGCCGGAGGTCTGGGATATCCTCGACGAGGTCATCCGCGAACATCCGGTGCTGCTCAACCGCGCGCCGACCCTGCATCGTCTTGGCATCCAGGCCTTCGAGCCCGTGCTGATCGAAGGCAAGGCCATCCAGCTGCATCCGCTGGTCTGCACCGCCTTCAACGCCGACTTCGACGGCGACCAGATGGCGGTCCACGTGCCGCTGTCGCTGGAAGCCCAGCTCGAAGCCCGCGTGCTGATGATGTCAACCAACAACATCCTGCATCCGGCCAACGGCCAACCGATCATCGTTCCATCGCAGGACATCGTCCTCGGCCTCTACTACCTGTCGATGATGCGCGGCAACGAGCCGGGCGAGGGCAAGCTCTTCGGCAACATCGCCGAGATCGACCATGCGCTTGCCGCCGGCGTGATCACGCTGCACACCAAGATCAAGGGCCGCATCATGGAGGTGGGGCCTTCGGGCAAGATGATCACCCGAATCGTCGAGACGACGCCCGGCCGCATGAAGATCGGCGAGCTCCTGCCGAAGTCCACCGGCATCTCCTACGAGCTGTGCAACAAGCTGATGACCAAGCGCGACATCTCGCGGATGATCGACGCCGTCTACCGCCACTGCGGCCAGAAGGAATCGGTGATCTTCTGCGACAAGATCATGAGCCTCGGCTTCTACAACGCCTACAAGGCGGGCATCTCCTTCGGCAAGGATGACATGGTCATTCCGGACACCAAGGAGAAGATCGTCAACACCACGCGCGAGCAGGTGAAGGAGTTCGAGCAGCAGTACATTGACGGCCTGATCACCCAGGGCGAGAAGTACAACAAGGTCGTCGACGCCTGGGCCAAGACAACCGACAAGGTTGCCGAGGAAATGATGGCGCGCATCTCGTCCGTCCAGGTGGACAAGGAGACCGGCCGCGAGAAGCCGATCAACTCCATCTACATGATGAGCCACTCGGGCGCGCGCGGTTCGCCGGCGCAGATGAAGCAGCTTGCCGGCATGCGCGGCCTCATGGCCAAGCCGTCGGGCGAGATCATCGAGACACCGATCATCTCGAACTTCAAGGAAGGCCTCTCGGTGCTCGAGTACTTCAACTCGACCCATGGCGCCCGCAAGGGCCTGGCCGACACAGCGCTCAAGACGGCGAACTCGGGCTATCTCACCCGCCGTCTCGTCGACGTGGCGCAGGATGCGATCATCAACGAGCTGGATTGCGGCACCAAGGCCTCGATCACGGCGCGTCCGATCATCGATGCCGGCGAGATCATTGCCTCGCTCGGCATGCGCGTGCTGGGCCGTACGGCGGCGACCGACGTGACCGATCCGGTGTCCGGTACCGTCATCGTGCCGGCCGGCGAGGAGATCATGGAAGCCCATATCGAGAAGATCGAGAAGGCTGGCATCCAGGAGATCCGCATCCGCTCGGTGCTGACCTGCGAAACCAAGTTCGGCGTCTGCGCCAAGTGCTACGGGCGCGACCTCGCGCGTGGTACGCCCGTCAACATGGGCGAAGCCATCGGCGTCATCGCCGCCCAGTCGATCGGCGAACCGGGCACGCAGCTCACCATGCGCACGTTCCACATCGGCGGAACCGCGCAGGTCCTCGATCAGTCCTTCGTGGAGTCGAACTTCGAAGGCAAGATCGTGATCCGCAATCGTGCGGTTGCCAAGGACTCGAGCGGGCGCCTGATGGTCATGGGCCGCAACACCGCGATCGTGGTCACCGACGAGAAGGGCAACGAGCGGGCCGTCCACAAGGTGGGCTACGGCACGCGCCTCTTCGTCGATGACGGCGACAGCGTGAAGCGTGGCACCAAGCTGGCGGAGTGGGATCCCTATACCCGTCCGCTGATGACCGAAGTCGATGGCACCGTGGCCTTCGAGGACGTGGTCGAAGGCGTGTCGGTGAACGAGGTGGCGGACGAGGCCACCGGCATCACCAACCGCGTGATCATCGACTGGCGCTCCAACCAGCGCGGTTCGACGCTGAAGCCGGCGATCGTCATCAAGGACAAGGACGGCAAGGTCCTGAAGCTGAACCGCGGTGGCGAAGCACGTTATCTGCTGTCGGTGGACGCAGTCCTCTCGCTGGATCCGGGTTCGACGGTGAAGGCCGGCGACATCCTGGCCCGCATTCCGCTGGAAAGCGCCAAGACCCGCGACATCACCGGCGGTCTGCCGCGTGTTGCCGAACTCTTCGAGGCGCGCCGTCCCAAGGATCACGCGATCATCGCGGAAATCTCGGGGCGGGTCGAATTCGGCCGCGACTACAAGAACAAGCGCCGTATCCGCATCGTTCCGCTGGACGATACGGGCGAGGCCGTGGAGTATCTCATCCCGAAGGGCAAGCATCTTCCTGTCCAGGAAGGCGACTTCATCGAGAAGGGCGAGTACATCATGGACGGCAACCCGGCGCCGCACGACATCCTGGCGATCAAGGGCGTGGAGGAGCTCGCCTCCTACCTCGTCAACGAAATCCAGGAAGTCTACCGGTTGCAGGGCGTGAACATCAACGACAAGCACATCGAGGTCATCGTCCGCCAGATGCTGCAGAAGGTCGAGATCACCGACGCCGGCGATTCGACGCTTCTCGCGGGCGAGCAGGTGGACCAGGTCGAACTGGAACAGGAGAACGCCAAGCTTGAGGCCGAGGGCCTCCGCCCGGCCTCCGGGGTTCCCGTTCTGCTCGGCATCACCAAGGCCTCGCTGCAGACGCGGTCCTTCATCTCGGCGGCCTCGTTCCAGGAAACCACCCGCGTCCTCACGGAGGCGGCGGTGCAGGGCAAGATCGACACGCTGGAAGGCCTCAAGGAGAACGTCATCGTGGGCCGACTCATCCCGGCCGGCACCGGCGGCATGCTGGCGCGCCTGCGCCACGTGGCCGACAAGCGCGATGCGCTGATCCTCGAGGAGCAGAAGAAGGCGGCCGAGCTTCCCGCCGCTGAGTAATCATCGTCGTCAGTGCTTTGGAGAGGCCCGGTCCCGCGAGGGACCGGGCCTCTTCGTTTCAGAGATAGGCCTGGAGGCCCTGGGCGGCGGTCATGAGGGCCAGGACCACAAGGATGACCAGCACCCATTTGCGGAACTGCCGGGGATCTGCCGTGCGGAAGCTTCGCGCACCAAGCCAGACACCGGCGAGGAGCGGCGGCAGCAGGAACAGCGCCAGGAGGAAGCCTTGCGCTGTCACAAGCCCCTGGTGGCCGAAGGCGGCAAGGCCAATCACGTCGGTGAGCAGGAAGTAGACGATGAGGGACGCCCGGCCTGCGGCCATTCCGGCCGGGGAGGCAAAGTAGAAGAGGATGACCGGCGGTCCCCCGATGCCGAAGGCGCCATTGGCCGCGCCGGCGGCGGCGCCGATGGCGATGGTAGCTGTTCTGCCGGGCATACGTGCCAGGGCGAAGCCGCGCCAGAGCAGCGCGGTCGATACCAGCACGAAGGCGGCCAGCG
>JBGSNJ010000554.1:0-1726 GCA_041739715.1 Aestuariivirga sp. | reverse complement strand
ATCGCCGCGATGGCGGCGATGCCGTCGGGCGTGAAGTCGAGGGTGACGCCTTCGGTGGCGAGCAGGGCCGTATACTGCTTCAATAGGCTTGCTTCCGGCTCGGTCAGGATGCGCTCGAAATCGGCACGGCCGAGCGCCTTCAGCTCGACCCGGATCGGCAGGCGGCCCTGCAGCTCGGGCAGCAGGTCGGAGGGCTTGGCGATGTGGAAGGCGCCCGAGGCGATGAAGAGTATATGGTCGGTCTTCACTGCTCCGTGCTTGGTCGACACCGTGGTGCCCTCGATCAGCGGCAGCAGGTCGCGCTGCACGCCTTCGCGGCTGACATCGGCGCCCTGGCGCTCGGAACGGGCGCAGATCTTGTCGACCTCGTCGAGGAAGACGATGCCGTTGTTCTCCACCGCATCGATGGCCTCCTGCACGATCTGCTCCTGGTCCAGGAGCTTGTCGGATTCTTCGGCGACCAGCACCTCGTGGCTTGCCTTGACGGTCATGCGCCGCGTCTTGGTGCGGCCTCCGAAGGCCTTGCCCAGCATGTCGGAGAGATTGATCACGCTGCCGCTGCTGCCGGGCATGCCGGGAATGTCGAAACTGGGCATGCCGCCCGTATCGGCCACCTGGATCTCGATCTCCTTGGCGTCGAGTTCGCCGCTACGCAGCTTCTTGCGGAAGACCTCACGGGTGGACTCCGATGCATTGGCCCCGACCAGCGCTTCGATGACGCGGGCTTCGGCATTGAGCTGGGCCTGGGCCTCGACGCCCTTGCGCTTGGCCCCCTTGATCATGGCGATGCCGGCTTCGACCAGGTCGCGGATGATCTGGTCGACGTCGCGGCCGACATAACCGACCTCGGTGAACTTGGTCGCTTCCACCTTGATGAAGGGCGCATTTGCAAGCTTGGCCAGGCGCCGCGCGATCTCGGTCTTGCCCACGCCAGTGGGTCCGATCATCAGAATGTTCTTCGGCATCACCTCGTCGCGCATGGTGCCGGTGAGCTGCTTGCGCCGCCAGCGGTTGCGCAGTGCGATGGCGACGGCGCGCTTGGCCTCGGTCTGACCGACGATGTGGCGGTCGAGTTCCGAGACGATCTCGCGGGGAGAGAAGTCGGTCATGGCGGTGATCCACTGTCCTTGAGCGCATGTTGCATGATGAGCACGTCGTCGTAGCGGCCCCGAAGCCGCTGCACGGCAACAAAGCCCGCCTTTTCATAGGCCCGCACCGCGCGGAGGTTTTGCGGGTCGGGATCGATGATGATCGTGTCGTGGCCCTGTTCCCGCAGCAGGCGGACGAACGCGCGCAGGGCCAGGCTTCCGTATCCCTTCGACAGTGAGGCGCCATCACCGATGGAGAGGTCGACGCCCACCGTATGGCTGGGGAACTCCATCAGCCATGGATTGTCGCGCGACCATTCCTCGGTCTGATGCGGACCCAGGAACCAGTACTGGATGTAGCCGGCCGCCGCACCGTCGACCGAGAAGATGAAGGGCCGGGCGTGCGGATCACGGCCTTCGACCATGTCGCGGATACAGCCGAACTCGGTCGCGGGATCGCCCCACCATTGGCGCCAATGCGGCCGGTCCAGCCAGTCGCGGAGCAGATCGTAGTGCCGTTCGCTGACGGGTTCGAAGGAGATGCGGGGATCGGCGGTCATCGCAGGTCCTGTCCGGTTACGCCACGACCGGCACGCGCTGCCGGACAGTATCAGGCAGCAGCCCGACGAAGGACCGCC
>JBGSNJ010000550.1:0-7837 GCA_041739715.1 Aestuariivirga sp. | reverse complement strand
CTCCAGGATGCGGCGCAAGTGGCCATAGGCCAGACGCATGCGCGATTTGACGGTTCCAAGCGGGATGTTGAGCCTTGTGGCGATCTCGCTCTGGGCCATGTCCTCGACGAAGGAGAGCAGAAGGATCTGCCTCTGTTCTTCAGGAATGCCGCCCAGTGCCTTGCTCACCAGATAATCCTCCTGCTTGCGGGCGAGCACTTCGTCGCCCGGCGGATCGTCCGAGGCTTCGTCATAATCGCCCAGTTCGACGAGAGGCATGGGGGCCTCGCGCCGGATACGGTCGATGCGCAGGTTGCGGGCAATGGTGAAGATCCAGGTGGTAACCGAACCCTTTCCGGGCTCGTAGAGACCAGCCTTGTTCCACACCGCGATCATCGCCTCCTGGACCAGATCCTCAGCCAGTTCGGCATTCGCGTTCTTGCGCATCATGAAGCTTTTCAACCGGGGCGCGAAATGCGTGAAAAGCTTCTCGAATGCCGCCCGGTCCCGGTTCTGCGCCACCCGTTTCATCAGGTTGCGGAACTCGGCCTCAAGGATGACCTTGTCCTGCTTGCTGTGCTGTTCAGCCGTTGTCATGGCAGCTACAAGCATAACACTGTTTCCTCATCTCTGGTGCAATTACGGGCGCTTCCCGGGGACGGATCACCGGCTTGATCCAACCCCGGGAAGCGCCCGTAACATATTCAACGTTCTAGAAAAGGCTCGGGGTTCTTTTGTCCAGACTGAATATTGCCGTCATCGGGTCGGGTGTCTCCGGCCTGTCGGCGGCCTGGCTGCTGTCGCAGCGTCATGCCGTTACCCTGATCGAACGCGAGAACCGCGTCGGTGGCCATTCCAATACGGTCGATTGCCCGATGCCGGACGGCGACGTGGCGGTGGACACGGGCTTCATCGTCTACAACGAACCCTGCTATCCCAATCTGACCGCTCTCTTCGCCCACCTGAAGGTACCTACGGCCCCGTCCAACATGAGTTTCGCCGTCAGCATGGGCAGCGGGGCCTATGAATATGCGGGGTCCACCGTCCTGCAGATGGTCGGCCACGCCCGCAACCTTTTCAGCCTCGGGCACATGCGCATGGTGCGCGATCTGCTGCGCTTTCTCAGGTCGGCGGCCGGACGGCTCGACCAGATCCCCGACTCCCTGACGCTCGGCGATTTCATCCGCCAGGAAGGCTATTCCCAGGATTTCGCCGACCGCCATCTCCTGCCCATGGCAGGCGCCATCTGGTCCTCGGCCTCGCGCAGCATGGCCGACTATCCCGCCCGGGCCTTCATCCGTTTCTTCGACAATCACGGGTTGCTCAAGATCAACGATCGCCCGGCCTGGCGCACCGTCAGGGGCGGCTCGCAGGCCTATGTCTCGCGCCTCGTCGCCGACGGACGCTTCGCCGTGGTGACGTGCGGAGGCGCTGCCCGCATTCACCGCAGCCTGACCGGCGTGACCATTGCGCTGCGCGACGGCAGTGCGCTCGATTTTGACCAGGTGGTGATCGCCGCGCACGCCGACCAGTCCCTTCGGCTGCTCGACCAGCCGACGGCGGAGGAAAACCGCATCCTCGGTGGATTCTCCTATTCGCGTAACCGCACCTATCTTCACACCGACGCCGGCCTCATGCCGAAGCGCCGCCGGCTTTGGTCCAGCTGGAACTATCTGGCACCGCCCACAACCGGCGGGGAGTCCTCCAGCACCGTCAGCTACTGGATGAATTCGCTGCAGCCTTTGCCGACCACGCATGATATCTTCGTTACCCTGAACCCGCAGCGATTGCCGCGGGAGGAGACCATCAGGGCGGAATTCATGTACGAACATCCGGTCTTCAATCCGCGTGCCATGGCACTGCAGAAGGAACTGTGGACGCTCCAGGGTGCGAACCGCACCTGGTATTGCGGCGCCTATTTCGGCGCGGGCTTCCACGAGGACGGACTGCAGGCCGGCCTTGCCGTTGCCGAACAGCTGGGCGGCGTCGCAAGGCCATGGGCCGTCGCCAATGCCTCGGGCCGCATTCATGTCCACGACAAGCTCCCCGAGGGCACGGTGCTGGAGGCGGCGGAGTGACAGCGCTCCGAAGCTGTCTCTACGCCGGCGAAGTGGTGCACCGGCGATTGTCGCCGGTCCGGCACGAGTTGCGCTACAGCGTCTTCAATCTCTTCGCCGACATCGACGAACTTCCAGAACTCGGAAAGCGCTTGCGGTTGTTCTCCTACAACCGTTTCAACCTCTTCTCGGTCAACGACCGCAGCCACGGGCCGGGCGACGGCACGCCGCTGAAGGCGCATGTCTGGGGTCTTGTTGCCGCCTCGCCCATGGCGGCCCGGGTCAGCCGCGTCTTCATGTTCTGCTACCCCAGGGTCCTGGGTTATGTGTTCAATCCGCTGACGGTTTACTACGGCTTCGATTCGCGCGATGAACTCTGCCTGATGATCTACGAGGTCAACAATACCTTTGGCGGCCGCCACTCCTACGTGATCCCCGTCGGTCCGGGCGAGGGACAGTCCTGCGCCAAGCGCTTCTATGTCTCGCCCTTCAATGCGGTGGAGGGCGACTACGGCTTCCGCTTCTCGGCCCCGGCCGAGCGCATGGCCCTGGGCATCACGCTGACTGCCGACAAGACGCCGGTGCTCAAGGCCTATGTTTCCGGCAGGCGCGAGCCGCTCACTGATCGCAATCTGCTGCGCTCCTTCGCGCGCATTCCGTTTCTCACCTTCAAGGTGATCGGTGCCATCCACTGGCAGGCCGTGAAACTCTTGATCAAGGGCCTGCGCCTGAAGCCCGAACCGCCACCGCCGCCCGAACCTGTCCTGATCGCCGACCGGGCCCGGCACGCGTCATGACGTCTGATACCGCCGCACGCCCCGAGGGACTGATCGGCCGCCTGGTGGTCGCCATCGGCCGGAGGCTGGTACCCCTGGAACTGCGCGGCGGCCTTCGCCTCACGCTGCCATCGGGTCAGGCCTTCGAGATCGGTTTTCGCAATCCCGGTGCCCATGCCGACCTCACCTTGAACAACTACGCGCCGGTCTGGTCATCGATCCGGCGCGGCGCGGTGGGCTTCTCGGAGAGTTACATCACCGGCGGCTGGGACAGTTCCGACATCACGGCACTACTTCGCTTCTATCTGCAGAACCGCCACGCGCTGGACTCGGCGGCGAAGCCCGTGTTCTTCAAGAGCATCGGCGACCGCGTCTGGCACCTGATGCGCGACAACGACCGCGAAGGCGCACGGCGCAACATCAGCGCGCACTACGACCTTGGCAACGACTTCTACAAGCTCTGGCTCGATCCCAGCATGACCTATTCCTCGGCCTATTTCGGCCGCGGCGCCAATGCGCTGGAGGAGGCTCAGAGAGACAAGTACCGCGCCGTGCTGCATGCCATCAAAGCGGAACCCGGTGGCCACATCCTGGAAATCGGCTGCGGCTGGGGCGGATTTGCCGAAGAGGCGGTGCGCGCAGGCCACAAGGTTACCGGCATCACCATCTCGCGCGAACAGCTTGACTATGCGATCAAGCGTCTGGAGGGCACCTCGGCCGAGATCCGTATGCAGGACTACCGCGACACCCGCGGCAGCTTCGACGGTATCGCCTCCATCGAGATGATCGAGGCCGTGGGCGAAAGCCATTGGCCGGCCTATTTCCGCGCCCTTCGCGAACGGCTCAAGGCCGGAGCCAGCGCGGCGGTTCAGGCCATCACCATCGATGAACCCTTCTATCCGGATTACCGCAGCAGTGCCGACTTCATCCAGCGCTACATCTTTCCCGGTGGCATGCTGCCCACCCGCCAGATCCTGCGCGAACAGGCCCAGGCTGCCGGGCTCGGCTTTGAACCGGTTCTGACCTTCGGCGGCGACTATGCCCGCACCCTAGCGCAGTGGCTTCAGCGGTTCGACGCCGCCTGGCCGCGCATCGCCGACCTCGGCTTCGACGAGAACTTCCGCCGCCGCTGGCGCTACTACCTGACCTATTGCGAGGCTGGCTTTGCCGAACGCGCCATCGACGTCGGGATCTACCGCTTCACCCGGCCGGCCGGCTGACAGCGGTGATCGGAAAAGGCCGCAAGCCCGTAGAGAGGTCATGCTGAAACGCCTCGACCCGCAACCCGGCTCCGCAACGTTCGACCTCCTTGCCTTCCTGGAAGGGGAGACCCGGGCAGAAGGTGTATTCGAAGACCGCAGCGGCCGGCTGAAGCGCCGCTTTACCGTCGAGACTGCGGGGCGTGTGGACGGAAACCGGCTGATCCTTGACGAGTCCTTCCGCTTCGACGATGGCGAGGAGATGCAGCGCACCTGGACCCTGGAGCGCGGCGCGAACGGTACCTTTACTGGAACCTGCGCCGATGCGCCCGTGCCGGCGCAGGGGACCCTTGGTCACGACCGTGCAGCGATGATGTCGACATTGCTGCTGACCGTCGGCAAGCGGAAGATCGCGATGAACTTCGACGATGTCTTCTATCCGCTCGATGGCGCGACCGTGCTGAACCGCTCGACCATCCGCAAGTGGGGCATCACCATCGGCCAGGTGCTGCTGATCTTTCGCAAGACCTAGCGCAAGCCCTCCGCGAACATCTGCTGCAGAAGCGGCCTGATGCTCAGCAACAGCCCGTCAGCTATGGCCGCGTGGCCTTCTGCCGTGGGATGCAGTGCGCCGGTTGTCTCCGAGAACACCGCCTCCGAACTGCGCTCGTCAATCTGCCCGCTGCGGCCGATGACCTTTTCGTTCACTACCACGTAGGCGTCATTGAAGGTCCGCACCCAGCGCTGACGCAGGGCATAGGGATAATTCTGGGTGGCAGGATTGTAGGGCACCCATTCGCCGTCCTTGCCGGACCAGCGCTGTCCGCAGGCGAGACCGCCGTCGCTGGGCTTGCCCCAGCATGGAATTGTCAACAGTTCGGCGGGATCGTCGGCGCGGTCCATGTTGCGCGCGCAGAAGCCATGTCCTTCGAACATCCCATCGGCATAGACATGACCGGCGAAGGTCCAGCCATGGTCGAGCGCCAGGTCCTGCATGCGACGAAAGAGGATGGCGAACTGCTCGCGCACGGCCTCCAGCCGCTTGCCATCGGCGGTGAGCCAGGACGAGAAGAGATTGAGCGACTGGTTGGCCGGAAAGTCGAGCTCCTGCTCATCGTCCGACTGCGGCGCCGGGCAGATGTTCCCGCGCCCATCCGTCACCAGGTCGGGATAGGCCGTGAGAACGATGCGGGATGGATCGAAAACTCCATCGTTGGCGGAGTACAGCGGCAGCGAGGATTCGAAGGCCTTGGCAAGACGCGCATAGGTCTTGGGCAGGACATCGCGGATGCGATCGGAGAAGTCCTTGGCCGAAACCGTGGCGCCGAAGAATCCCGCAATGCTGGCCGACATGCCGTCGCGCAGCGTCGCCCAGGCCACCACGTTGGAAAAGCCGATGTCATTGCCGCCGATCGACAGGAAAACGAAATCGAGGCTGCGGTGGAACCTGTTGCCAGGACACACCAGCTGCCGCTTGCGCATCTCTGGCTTCTCGGCGCAGAGCTCGCGCATCAGCCGGAAGAGCTGCGCATCGCGGCTTCCGCCGGAAATGAGCTTCGACCCGGGCGAGGCGGAATTCTCAGGATCGCTGACTCGCGACACATAGACCTGCGGCCCGAGGATGCCGTCCTCGCCGCCGGCGCCGGAACAGGAGTGGTCAAGGAAGGTGACGGAAGTCTTGGGGTTCTCGATCGCAATCTGCAATGCGGCCCGCAGCTGATGGCCATAAAGCGAGCGGTGACAGAGTTCGTCGGTCCAGGTGGCGGAGCCAGCCACGCTGTTGGTCTTGCGTTCCGGATAGAGATTGCGGTGGCGCCGCACGTCACTGAACGCGACCGGCGTGTTGGGATTGCCCTCGCCCGAGGCGAAACTGTCACCCAGTCCGGCGATCAGCAGGTCGCGGACTTGCGCATCGACAAGAATGGGAGACTCGCCCGCCACATTCACGGAGATCTCGGCCCCGCCCGGATAGGGCAGCACAGCGCGGGGATCGCGAACCCGCTCGGCGCAATCCTCCACGGCCACCAGCGTTCCGCCGATCCGCCATTCGCATTCCTGGCCTGCGGGCAGGGCCACGCCCGAAGCGGTGGTGATCCACATTTCGATCTCGTGGCCGGTGGGGTTCAGATAGGCGTCGATGTCGCCGCAGGCCGTATGGGTTCTCGACTTGGAGTCGTAGCAGAGAACGGCCTCGCTGCGGGCCGCCCATCCGCGCCAGTCGAAGTTCTTGCGGAGGACGTCGCTGAAAGCGATGCGGCGGTCGTTCAGCACATGCTCCGAGCCCAGCACCGAGGTGCGTGCCACGAAGGCGGCACGCTGGTCTGCGTCCATGTCGAGGCCATCGGTGTGCAGCAGATATTGCCGCCAGGCGTTCTCGTGGAGCGAGAAGAAGCCGGGGTCTGCAAAGAGGCGAAAGCGGTTCACCACTTTCCACTCGATGCGGAAGTCCGAGGCATTGAGCGTCTGGGCCCGGCTCTCCGGTGCGAGGAGGCAGAGCAGCAGCGCGGAAATCATGCAGAGAAGATTGGTTGACCTGGCCATGGCGGGGCTTCTGGACGCCAAACCGGGCCAAGTTTGGGCAGATCAGCCGCGCTCCGCCTCCGGCCGCGCCTTGGCGATGATTACCCGGACGCCGGCGTCGGTGAGCATCTTGTGATTGGCCTCGGTGATGCGGTCATCGGTGATCAGCGTGTCGATGCGCGAGAAGGGCATGACGGGGTAGCGCGCCCGGAAACCGAACTTGCGGCTGTCGGCCAGGATGATCACCTCGTCGGCGCGGGTGAGCAGCATTTCGGTCTCGCGCACGATCAGGGGGTGGGACTCGAACATGCCGGCATGGGTGATGGATTGCGCCCCCAGAAAGAATTTCGATGCATAGAATTCCGGCGGCGGCGCGCCGCTGGCATGGAGGATGCCCGGCTCGCGGTAGAGATCGCCGCCTCCCAGCGTCAGGTGGCACGAGCCCTTCTGCCAGAGGGCCGCGGCCATCGGCATGGAATTGGTGAAGATGCGCAGGTTGCGCTGGGCCAGCAGGAGGGCGAAGAGATAGCAGGTGCTGCCGCCATGGATGATGAGCGAGTCGCCGTCGCGCACCAGGGCCGCCGCGGCCTCGGCAATGGCCTTCTTCTCGGCCACCTGCAGCATCTGGTTTTCTTCGAAGGGCCGGGCCGCCAGGGGTTCCAGCCCACTGCCCAGTTCGGTGGTGGCGATGCCGCCGAAGACCTTGCGCACCGTGCCGGCCGCATGCAGCTTGTTGATGTCGCGGCGGATCGTGGCCGGGGAGGCCTCGACCACGGCAAGCAGGTCGCGGACCGAGGCAAAGGGCCTGTCCTTGAGGACATTGAGCATCAGGCGGTGGCGTTCGGCTTCGGTCATGATGGTCCGATTGAGCAGACTCAATCAATGTTGCAACGCAAAAATCACAAGATAATCAAGAACTAACTCACTTGACGTTCTTTGCTCATCATTGTTTATTATTGCTCACCGGCTGGGTGCTGTAAATGCCCGGCCAGGGACCTGACCCGCGGGCGCCGGATGACCGGCCAACCGCAGGGCATGACAGCGGATGGGAGAAGACTTGCGGATGACCGGACCGGCGGTCGAGTTGCGTGGCGTCTCGAAGGCATTCGCCGGAATCCGGGCGCTGACCGATGTCTCCTTCGATGTCCGCCCCGGCGAAGTTCATGCCCTGCTCGGCGAGAACGGCGCCGGCAAGTCCACCCTCATCAAGATCATGGCCGGCCTGCACCAGCCCGACACCGGCGAGATCCTCGTCAATGGCACGGCCCGGCGGTTCGCCTCGCCGCGCGACGCGCATGCCGCGGGC
>JBGSNJ010000525.1:0-4843 GCA_041739715.1 Aestuariivirga sp. | reverse complement strand
TCGCCTATGTGCTGGACGAGGCCGGCGACTTTGCCAAGCGCTGCAACCTGGCGATGGTCGACCTGCAGCCGGTCCCGGCCGAGGATGCGACGCTCGAGAAGCTCCATCATGCGGCAGGCGACCTGCACAACCACGGCCTCGTCGACGTCACCTCGCAAATGGACCGCCACGATGCCGAGCGCGTCCGCGCGCTTCTGACGCGCCATCTCAAGTACACGGGATCGGAGCGCGCCCGCATGATCCTCGACAACTGGCAGGCCTACCTGCCGATGTTCGTGAAGGTCATGCCGGTCGAATATGCGCGGGCATTGCAGGAACTCGAAAAGGCGCAGGCCGACAGCGACGGCATGACCATCGGCGTGAAGAGGAGTGCGTGACGCGGTGTCATGTCACCTGTCCATGAAGGGATTGCAAACGGTCACGCGGCCGATGCGCTGGCCGTGGTTGAGGTCCTCCGTATACAGAGCGTCGCAGCCGGCCAGGTCGGCAGCGGCGACAATGCAGGCATCGTATATGCGAAGGCGATATGCCGAAGCGATTTCCCAGGCCAGGTCATGCACATCGAGGGTGACCGGCACAACGCGAAAGACCTCCTTGATCGGTGCCAGGCTCGCGGAGACGTCGGCGAAACTCACGTGGAACTTGCGCCGCGCGACGTCGGCGAACTCGTTCAGGACCTGGACGCTGATCACGCCGCCCCGCCTTGCAAGCTGCAGGGCAAGGGGCCGCTTCGCGGATGTGATGTCCAGCAGATACAGGAGGACGTTGCTGTCGAGGAAGCTACTCATCCTTCTTCCAACGGCTATCCGCGTGGTCTGCGTAGACTTCGTCACGATCAAACTTGAAGCCGTCCGGAACCTTCGCGCGCTTCGCGACGTCGTCCAGCTTGGCCCACATTTCTTCAAGGGTCGGCTTGCGCTTCAGCGTGACCTGTTCCTCGGACAGTCCGGGGACCGCATAGACCTCGTCGCCCTCGCTTACGCCAAGTTTCTCGACAAGGTCGCTGGGAAGCCGGATTGCAAGACTGTTTCCCCATTTCGAGACTTTCATCGCAAACTCCATGGATATACATACAGTGAAAATGTATATTATGATGTCAGGAGAGTGTAAACATGGGCAAGGTCACAGGCTTTCTCGAAATCGAGCGCCAGGATCGCACCTACACGCCGGCGGCGGACCGGCTGCGGCACTACAGGGAATTCGTAATCCCGCTGTCGGAAGAGGCGACCCGCAACCAGGCGGCGCGCTGCATGAACTGCGGCATTCCCTACTGTCACAACGGCTGTCCGGTGAACAACCAGATCCCGGACTGGAATGACCTCGTCTATACCGGCAACTGGGAAGAGGCCTCGCGCAACCTGCACTCCACCAACAATTTCCCGGAATTCACCGGCCGCGTGTGCCCTGCGCCCTGCGAGGCCTCCTGCACGCTGAACATCGACGACAATCCGGTGACCATCAAGACGATCGAGTGCGCCATCGTCGACAAGGCCTGGGAGAAGGACTGGCTGCGGCCCGAGTCCTATCGCGACAAGACCGGCAAGAAGGTGGCGGTCGTGGGTTCCGGTCCGGCCGGACTCGCCGCGGCCCAGCAGCTGGCCCGGGCCGGGCACACGGTGCACGTCTTCGAGAAGAACCCGAAGGCCGGCGGGTTGTTGCGCTATGGCATTCCGGACTTCAAGATGGAGAAGCACCTGATCGATCGCCGCATCCAGCAGATGGAGGCGGAAGGCGTCACCTTCCATTATGGCACGCATATCGGCGTGACCCAGGACGCAGGCCAGCTCATCGGGAGTTTCGATGCGGTGCTGCTGACGGGCGGATCGGAGAAGCCGCGCGACCTGCCCATTCCGGGACGCGACCTCGCCGGCATTCACTTCGCGATGGACTTCCTGCCGCAGCAGAACCGCCGCGTCGCGAAGGAATCGCCGCTCGACAACCGGCCGATCCTAGCCAACGGCAAGCATGTGGTGGTGATCGGCGGCGGCGACACGGGCTCGGACTGCATCGGCACTTCCAACCGCCAGGGCGCGCTGTCGGTGACGCAGCTGGAAGTCATGCCCAGGCCGCCGGAGAAGGAAAACAAGATGCTCACCTGGCCGAACTGGCCATTGAAGATGCGCACCTCCTCGTCGCATCAGGAAGGTGCGGAGCGCGACTTCTCGGTGATGACCAGGTCCTTCTCGGGCCAGAACGGCGAGGTCAAGACGCTGCACTGCGTGCGCGTCGACGGCGCCATGAAGGAAATCCCCGGCAGCGCGTTCGAGCTCAAGGCCGACCTGGTGCTGCTGGCCATGGGATTCGTGCATCCGGTGCATGAGGGCCTGCTCACGTCGCTTGGCGTCAACCTCGATCCGCGCGGCAATGTGGCCGCCAACACCAACGACTATCGCACCAGCATCGACAAGGTCTTCGCGGCCGGCGACATGCGCCGCGGCCAGTCGCTGGTGGTCTGGGCGATCCGCGAGGGCCGCCAGGCCGCCAGCGCCGTCGATGGCTATCTCATGGGCGAGACGGTCCTGCCGCGATGACGCCGCAGGAGGTGGCACGGTTCCGCGCCGAGACGCGCGGAACCCGGCATGTCCTGCACTTCAACAATGCCGGATCATCGCTGACGCCCGACGCAGTGCATGACGCGGTCGCCGGCCATCAGGAGCGCGAGCGCGAGATCGGCGGCTATGAGGCCAAGGCCGAGGCGAGTGCCGCAATCGACAGCTTCTACGCCGAAGCCGCTGCGCTGATCGGCGCCGTACCCGACGAGATCGCCTTCGTGGAGAATGCCACCCGCGCATGGGACATGGCGTTCTACTCCCTGCCGCTGAGCGAGGGTGATGTCATCCTGACGGCCGCCGCCGAGTACTCCAGCAACTATCTTGCTTACCTGCAGATCGCGAAGCGCAAGGGCGTCATCGTGCGGGTCGTGCCGGATGACGCTTCCGGTCAGACCGATGTTGCCGCGCTCCGCCGCATGATCGACGGGCGCACCAGGCTCATTTCCATCACACATATTCCAACCCACGGCGGGCTGGTGAATCCCGCCGCCGCGATCGGCCAGGTGGCCCGCGCGCATGGCATTCCCTATCTGCTCGATGCCTGCCAGTCGGTCGGGCAATTGCAGGTGGATGTGAATGCCATCGGCTGCGACATGCTCTCGGCCACCGGCCGCAAGTTCCTGCGCGGGCCGCGCGGCACCGGCTTTCTCTATGTGAAGCGGGACCTCGCCAATCGCATGGACCCGGTCTTCGTCGATCTCCATTCCGCCGACTGGACGGCCGACGATGCCTATGAGCTGGCGCCCGCTGCACGCCGCTTCGAGAACTGGGAGTGCTACTATGCGGGCAAGCTCGGCCTTGCCGTGGCGATGCGTTATGCGCGGTCGATCGGCATGGGTCGCATCGAAGCCCGCGTTCTTGCATTGGGCGCGGTGCTGCGGCGCGAACTAGCTGCCTGCCCCGGCGTGACGCTGACCGATACGGGCGAGATGCGCTGCGGCATCGTCACCTTCGTCGCGGCAGGGCGCACAGCAGCGGAGGTGCATGCGCGGCTGCGCCAGCAGGCGATCAACGTCTCCGTTTCCTCGGGCGAGCGCGCCCGCTTCGACCTCCTGCGCCGCGGCTATCGCGACGTGGTGCGCGCCAGCGTGCATTACTACAACACGGAGGACGAGATCCTCCGCTTCTGCGCCGCCATCCGCTCCCTCAACGGAAATTGACCCTCATCAAGGCATGCCGGGGCCGGAGCTGCGATCAAGCTGCAGGAGGGCCAGTCCTTGGGCTATG
Source organism: Aestuariivirga sp. (assembly GCA_041739715.1). GTDB lineage: Bacteria > Pseudomonadota > Alphaproteobacteria > Rhizobiales > Aestuariivirgaceae > Aestuariivirga. Next base: position 1,064 of record JBGSNJ010000525.1, on the reverse strand, counting down.
TGCACAACATCGATCCGGTCATGTTCACGGTCGCCGGACTGGAGGTTTACTGGTATGGCTTTGCCTATAGCTCGGGCTTTGCCTTCATGCTCGCCTGGATGGCCTGGCAGCGCCGGTTGCTGGGCTGGTCGTCGCACGAGGTGCTTCTCGCCGGCGTGATCTTCGCAGCCTTCATTCTCATCGGCGCGCGCATCTTCGATATCGCCGTCTACGAATGGGATTGGTACCGGGAGAAACTTGCACAGATTCCGCAGCTCTGGCGCGGCGGCATGGCCAGCCATGGCGTGCTGATCGGTGCGCTTCTGGCCGCCGTGCTGACGGCATGGCTGACAGCAACGCCGGTGCTGATGCTGATCGACAGCCTGGTCGTCGCAGCGGCCTTCATCCTCGGCATCAGCCGCATCGGCAACTTCATCGAAGGCGGGGTGATCGGAACCGTCACGACGCTGCCCTGGGGCGTCAAGTTCCCCGATGTCGAGGGCTTCCGCCATCCGGTGGCGCTCTATGATGGCGCCAAGAATCTCCTGCTCGTGCCCCTGCTGATGGCCACGCTGCGGCGATGGCCCGCCGGGCGGGGCGTTGCCACGGCAGTCTTCCTGCTGGGCTACGGGGGCCTCCGTTTCCTCGTCGACCAGTTGCGCGACTACGAATCGGTTCTCTGGGGCCTTGGCCCCGGACAGTGGTTCAATCTCGCCATGGCCGCGGCGGGGGCAGCGATGCTGGCGATCTGCCTGCGCCGGCCGGCACCGGCACTGCCCGCTCGTACTCCACCGGCCACAGAGAGAATTCCCGTCGTGCTGCCGATTGCCATGCTCGTCCTGCTGCTGTTGCCGCTGTCCATTCCGACAAGCTGGACGCGCGAATACATCGCCATTCTCCGCCACGCCGCACCGGCGAACCCTTAGGGCGTCACTCCGCCGGAGGCCGGGGCGGAACCGAGAAATCATCCAGGCGGCCCGCCGGCGGCTTGAGGATCACGCCATCGGTGAAGAGCGCGGCGGCGGCACTTCCCGGTTCGGTGATCGATGCCAGCGCGGCCGAGGCCTCGGCCGGAGACATCGACG
>JBGSNJ010000524.1:0-2748 GCA_041739715.1 Aestuariivirga sp. | reverse complement strand
CCGACGGCGCGGGCGGCACAGTCTCCGCTTTGGGAGCGTTGCGTGGCGGCCGCGCGGGTGCTTCCGCCTTCGTGCCATGCGCCATGGTCTCGCCGCCCTCCGGCGGCCAGAAGGAGATTTCCACCGGCGCAGGCTCGATCGCCGCCATGTCGGCGTCGAGTTCGCCGGCCACTTTCTTGGTGAAGCTGGTGAACTCAAGGGCCTTGAGGAAGCCGATGAGTTGGGAGGCCCTGGGCTGATCGACGGCGAAATCGCTGACGTCGTGTTCCACCGGCACCTGGTCGTCGAGCGTCACCAGCCGCTTGGAGATGCGCGCCTGCTCGGCGAACGCGATCAGGTTCTCGCGCCGCTTCTGCTGCTTGATCTCTGAGGCGCGCGCCAGAAGGGTTTCGAGATCGCCGTATTCCGCGAGGAGCTGTGCGGCTGTCTTCACGCCGATCCCCGGCACGCCCGGCACATTGTCCACCGAGTCGCCCGCCAGCGACTGCACGTCGATCACCTTGTCGGGCGTCACGCCGAACTTTTCCAGCACCGCGGCCTCGCCCACGTCGCGGTCCTTCATCGTGTCGTAGAGCGTCACGCCGGGGCGGATCAGCTGCATCAGATCCTTGTCGGAAGAGACGATGCGGCAGGTGGCGCCGGCCTCCACCGCCTGGCGCGCATAGGTGGCGATGAGATCGTCGGCCTCGAAATTGTCCTGCTCGATGGCGGGCACGTTGAAGGCGCGGGTCGCCTGCTTGATCAGTCCGAACTGCGGGCGGAGATCGGCTGGCGGCTCGGGGCGCTGCGCCTTGTAGGCGGGATAGATGTCGTTCCGGAAGGTCTTCGACGACTTGTCGAAGATCACCGCGAGATGTGTGGGCTTCTGGCCCGCATTGGTGTCCTTCAGCAGCTTCCACAGCATGTTGCAGAAACCCTGCACCGCGCCCACCGGCAGGCCGTCGGACTTGCGGGTGAGCGGCGGCAGCGCGTGGTAGGCGCGGAAGATGTAGCCGGAACCGTCGATCAGATAGAGATGGTCACCGGGCTTCAGAGTTTGCTGTCTTGCCATGCGGCGCACTATGCCACCGGCGTCCGGGCGATGCCAGCCTTGCCCAGTGCGGGCGGCGGAACAGGAAGGCCAGCGGCGTCTTGCGCACGGCCCAGAACATCAGAACCGGACCGGTGACGCCGGCGGCCGTGACGATAAGCGCGACGAGTCCCAGATCGAGGCCGGGCATGAGCTTCAACAGCACGGCGCGGGTTGCCGCCATGAAGAGGAAGAAGGCGAGATAGATGACGATGGAGTTCTCGCCGGCATAGCGGATGGGTTCGGCGAGCCGGGTCTTCGACAGCATCACGCCCATTGTCACCACCGCGGCGGCACCCATGAAGCCCAGCGCCAGCGCGACGCCGGGAAGCGTGGCCCAGCCCTGCAGTACGAAGGCGGTGTTGATCGCGGCCCAGGCCGCAAAGGCGAGCGTCACGTCCCTGAGCGGCCGCGCCGCGACGGCTTCGGCGAAGCGGAACACCTGCGGGGCCAGCCAGTAGCCGGCGAAGAAATAGACGAAGCGGTTGGCGAACTCGTCGATCACCAGCCAGCCGGTATGAATTTGACCCATCTGCAGCACCGCGGCGGCCAGGAAGACGGCCAGCGGCGGCACCGGCCGCAGCAGCTTCGCCACCACGAAGAAGACCGGCAGCAGATAGATGAACCACAACGTGCCGAAGGGCTGGATGAAGCTCATGAGATAGGTCTGCAGCGCGCCGGCAGCGCCCAGCTCCTGGGTCATGCCATAGCCCTTGGCGGCGAACTGGATCGTCACCCACAAGGCATAGAAGTAGGCGAAATGAAGCACCTTGCTGTCGAGGTAGCTGCGCCAGGGCCGGTCGATGCGGCTGGCCAGGAACAGGCCGGAGATCAGGAAGAAGTCGGGCATGCGGAAGGGCCGGGCCCATTCCACCACCTCGTGCATCCAGGAGAGCTGGCCAGTGGCCTTTTCCACGCCCAGTGTCGAATGCATCATGACCACGAGAATGATGCAGAGGCCCTTGGCATAGTCGACCCAGTCGATTCGGGATGATGCGGCGGCAGCGGACATGGCGGTCTCCCGGTACCGTCCCGGAACGGGACAGGTTTCATGGCTTGGGACAGAGGCGTGCAGGCTTCGGGCCAGTCAGCGGGCGAGTTCTGTGATGACCGTGACCCCCGGCCGCGCCGCAGCCCTACTTCTCCACCAGCGCCGCGCCGGCCAGTCCGCCCACCATTGCGGATCGCCTCGGCCTTGAGCTATAGAGACCCTCCGGCTCTCAGGCACCCGTAGCTCAGCTGGATAGAGTGCTGCCCTCCGAAGGCAGAGGTCACAGGTTCGAATCCTGTCGGGTGCGCCAGCCGGTTCAATAACTTGGAGTGACAGATCGTCCGGCCCATGTCGCGGGTCCGGCAGATTCGGCTTGCGTTTCATGCTGCAGCGCAACAATGTTGTTGGCGATGCATGATCCGAGGCCTTGTACCTAATGAATGGAAGTCCATCTGCAAGGCGTTCCGGACAGAGCCGGCCCGACGTCCTCATCGATCTGGCGCTGCAGGGCGGCGGCTCGCATGGTGCCTTCACCTGGGGCGTGCTCGATCGGCTGCTCGAGGAGAGCTGGCTGAAGATCGACGCAATATCCGGCACCTCGGCGGGCGCCATGAATGCTGCCGTGCTCGCCTCGGGCTGGCTGCAGGGCGGCGCGGAAGGCGCGCGCCAGGCCCTTGAGGCCTACTGG
>JBGSNJ010000508.1:0-1584 GCA_041739715.1 Aestuariivirga sp. | reverse complement strand
GGTCTCCGACTACAACGCGCTCCGCCAGGAAGCCGCCTCGCACAACCTGGGATTCGACGCGGTGAATTCCAACACCTTCCAGGACCAGAAGGCACAGCGGCACTCCTACAAGTTCGGTTCGCTGACCCATGCCGACAGGGCCACGCGGCAGCAGGCCGTCGAGCACAATCTCGAGTGCATCGAGATCGGGCAGAAGCTCGGCTCCACGGCGCTCACCGTATGGATTGCCGACGGCTCGAACTTCCCCGGCCAGGCCAATCTCGACGCCGCCTTCGACCGCTACATCGGGTCGCTCAGGACCATCTACGACGCGCTGCCGAAGAACTGGCTCGTCTTCCTCGAACACAAGCTCTACGAGCCCGCCTTCTATTCCACCGTCATTTCCGACTGGGGATCGAACCTGATGGCGGCGCAGGAACTGGGCCCCAAGGCGCGCTGCCTCGTCGATCTCGGCCACCACGCGCCCAACACCAACATCGAGCAGATCGTCGCGCGCCTCATCCGGGCGAAGAAACTGGCGGGCTTCCATTTCAACGACTCGAAGTACGGCGACGACGATCTCGATTCGGGTTCCGTCGATCCCTTCCGCCTCTTCCTCGTCTTCAACGAGCTGGTGGATGCGGAACTGCGCAGGGCCGAAGGCTTCGCCCCGGCCTACATGATCGACCAGTCGCACAATGTCACTGACCCCATCGAAAGCCTGATTGCCTCGGCGGTCGAGATCCAGCGCGCCTTCGTCCAGGCCTCGCTGATCGACCGCAAGGCGCTGACCGCGGCGCAGGACGCCAGCGACGTGATGCTCGGCCACCGCCTCGTCAAGCAGGCCTTCATCACCGACGTCTCGCCGATCCTGGCGGAAGCCCGGCGGCGCAAGGGCGGCGCCATCGATCCCATCGCCACCTACCGCACCAGTGGCTACCGCGCCCAGAAGGCGAAGGAACGCCCGGTGGTGGAGGGCACCTCTGCCGGCATCGTGTGACATTAGCCGCGTCGTGACATAGTCTGTCGCGGCAAGGAGCGCCGCGATGGATATCAGGGACTATCTCGACTACGAACCGGCGGGCAGACGGATCGAGGATCTCGACACGCCGGTGCCGCTGATCGACATCGGCATCGCCGAGCGCAACCTGAAGCGCTGGCAGGCGCGCACCGACGCGCTGGGGCTCGGCAACCGTCCGCACATCAAGACGCACAAGCTGGCAGGGCTCGCCCGCTACCAGCGCGATCTGGGTGCCCGCGGCATCACGGTGCAGAAACTGGGCGAGGGCGAGGTCATGGCGGATGCGGGACTGTCCGACATGCTGGTGACCTTCAACATCGTCGGCCGCTCCAAGCTCGAACGCCTTGCCGCCCTGGCGCGCCGGACAGAGATTATGGTCGTCGCAGATAACGCGGCAATGGTCGAAGGTCTCGGTTGGGCCGGCACCTCCGCGGGCCGCGATCTTCGCGTGCTGGTCGAATGCGACACGGGCGCGCATCGCAACGGCGTGCAATCACCCGAGGCAGTGATCGCGCTGGCCCGGACCATCGATGCGACACCGGGCCTCGCCTATGGCGGGCTCATGACCTATGCCAAGCCCGGCA
>JBGSNJ010000493.1:0-2395 GCA_041739715.1 Aestuariivirga sp. | reverse complement strand
CAACGCATCCCAGCGCCGCGACGCTCAACAGGCCCGCCTGCACCTTGCGCGGGCCGTAACGGTCGAGCAGAACGCCGAGCGGGAGCTGGAACAGCGCAAAGGCGCCGAGATAGGCCGCGGTCAGCAGGCCCAGCTGCGCAGGCGAGAGACCGGCATCGCGCACCAGGTCGGGCGCCACCACCGCATTGACCGCGCGCAGCAGGTAGGACATGAAATAGCCCGCCGCGAAGGGCAACAGGGCGGTGAAGATGATGCGGGCTGGACTCATGAGCCGTCAAGAAATCGTTGTAACGCCCGCGTAACCCATTCCTGCGACAAAAGCGACAGTTGCGATTCGCGCAGCAACCATTACATGCGCGCGTTCACTTTCGTTTCGGGGAACCCAGCTCATGATCCGCCGTGCCCTTGTATTTCAGCATATGGACGACGAGCCGCCCGGACTCTTCGGCGACTTCCTGCGCGCGCAGGGTGCGGCGCTGGATATCGTGATGCTGCACAGGGGCGAGACGATCCCGTCGCTCGCCCCTTATGATTTCCTGCTGGTCATGGGCGGCGCCATGGACGTGTGGGAAATCGAGGCCCATCCCTGGCTGGTTCGGGAGAAGGCCGCGATCCGCGAATGGACGATGAACCGTGACCGCCCCTATTTCGGCGTCTGCCTTGGCCTGCAGCTGGTAGCAGAAGCGCTGGGCGGGGAAGTGGGCCTGGCCAGCAGCCCTGAAGTCGGTATCGGCAAGGTGACGCTCACGCCGCTTGGCCGGCGTCACGCCATGGCGGCCGGCCTGCGCCCGTCGATGAAGGTGATGCAGTGGCATCATGCCGAGGTGACGAGGCTGCCGGACGGTGCAGAGGTCCTGGCCTCGTCCGATATCTCGCCGGTCCAGATCATGGCGGCGGGCCCCAACATTCTCGCCACGCAGTTCCACGGCGAGCTGACCCCTGCACTCGTGGATCGCTGGGCCGATCTTCAGCAATACCGGCAGTGGCTGGACGAGGCGCTGGGCGCCAATGCCTATGAGCGGGTGAGGGACGAGGCCCTGCCCCTGATGCCGCGCATGGCCCGCATGAGCCAGCAGATGTTCGACAATCTCGTTGCCGGCCGCAGGCCCGTCGCGGTCGCAGCCTGAACGATCCGGTGTAGCAGTCTCCATCTTCTTGCAACTCGCTTCTGTTATGTTATAACGTTGCTATTCCGAAGGAGATGCAGATGCCGACCGACACACGACTGCCCGTTACCGTCCTCTCCGGCTTTCTCGGCGCCGGCAAGACCACCCTGCTCAACCACATCCTGCACAACTGCGAGGGCCTGCGGGTTGCGCTGATCATCAACGACATGAGCGAGGTGAACATCGATGCGGCGCTGGTGAAAAATGGCGGGGCCAACCTGTCGCGTACGGACGAGCAGCTGGTCGAGATGTCCAATGGCTGCATCTGCTGCACGCTGCGCGACGACCTGCTGAAGGAAGTGCGGCGGCTGGCCGGCGAGGGACGCTTCGACTACCTCATCATCGAAAGCACCGGCGTCTCGGAGCCGCTGCCGGTGGCCACCACCTTCGAATTCCGCGACGAGGCGGGCCTGAGCCTCTCCGATGTCGCGCGCCTCGACACCATGGTGTCCGTGGTGGACGCGGTCAATCTTCTGAAGGACTATTCTTCCCAGGACTTCCTCAAGACCCGCGGCGTGGCCCTGGACGACGCCGACGACCGCACCCTCGTCAACCTTCTGGTCGAACAGATCGAGTTTGCCGATGTCGTGGTGCTCAACAAGATTTCGGCGGCCAGTGCCGGACAGCGCGACGCAGCGCACAAGATCATCAGGGCGCTCAATCCCGATGCCCGCATCGTGGAGACCGACTTCGGCAAGGTGCCGCTCCGCGAGGTGCTGGGCACGGGCCGTTTCGACTTCGAGACCGCGCATCATCACCCGGCCTGGTTCAAGGAGCTTCACGGCTTCAAGAACCATGTGCCGGAGACGGAGGAATATGGCGTCAGCAGTTTCGTCTATCGGGCCCGGCGGCCTTTCGTGCCGGACGCCTTCCAGACCTTCATCCGCGGCTCGTGGCCCGGTGTCCTGCGTGCCAAGGGCTTCTTCTGGCTGGCTACCCGCCCGCAATGGGTGGGCGAACTGAGCCAGGCCGGCGCGCTGGCGCGGACCGAGGCGGCAGGCCAGTGGTGGGCCGGCATCGATGAGCGGCAATGGCCCACCACACCGGAGTGGCGGGCCTGGATCACGTCGCGCTGGGACGCCACCTGGGGTGACCGGCGCCAGGAGCTGGTGTTGATCGGCACCGGCATGGACCGGGACGCGATCACGCGGAGTCTCGATGCCTGCCTTGTGCCCGAGACCACGCCGGCCTTCGGCAAATGGTCCAGGCTGCCCGATCCCTTCCCGGCC
>JBGSNJ010000485.1:0-4385 GCA_041739715.1 Aestuariivirga sp. | reverse complement strand
CGATGACGCAGCACGCGGGGACGGCTGGCGCTCAGCCCTGCGGCCCTGGACCAGGCGCGGCTCGACGCGCTCGGTCCTGCGGCGTTTCCTCTTTGCGCCAAACAATCCCATACCACTCCATGGCCCCAGGGATCTGGGTATCAACCGGAGCTTTACGATTGATGAAGCCCGCCGCCCCCGGCGGCGTGGTCAGGCATGGCGCGCAATCATGGTGCAAAGATGACTGGCCGTTCCGCCTACATCACGGCGCCGACCTGCCAGGGCACGTATTCGTTGTCGCCATAGCCCAGCTCTTCGGACTTGGTGCGCTGGCCCGAGGCCACCTTGAGCATCATCTCGAAGATTTCGCGGCCCTTGTCCTGGATCGAGACGCCGTCGAGGACGTCGCCACAGTTGATGTCCATGTCATCCTTCATGCGGTTGTAGGTGTCGCTGTTGGTGGCGAGCTTGATCGACGGCACCGGCTTGCAGCCATAGGCCGAGCCGCGGCCGGTGGTGAAGCAGATGAGATTGGCGCCGCCCGCCACCTGGCCGGTGGCCGAGACCGGATCGTAGCCCGGCGTGTCCATGAAGACGAAGCCCTTGCCGGTGACAGGTTCGGCATAGTTGTAGACGTGGCGCAGCGTGGTGGTGCCACCCTTGGCGGCGGCGCCCAGCGACTTTTCGAGGATGGTGGTAAGCCCGCCCAGCTTGTTACCCGGCGAGGGGTTGTTGTTCATCTCCATGAGATTGCGCTTGGTATAGTCTTCCCACCATTTGATGATGCCAACGAGCTTCTCGCCCACTGCGCGGTTGGCGGCGCGGCGGGTGAGGAGATGTTCGGCGCCGTAGATCTCCGGCGTTTCCGAGAGGATGCCGGTGCCGCCGTTGCGCACCAGGATGTCCACGGCCGCGCCCAGCGCCGGATTGGCGGTGATGCCGGAATAACCGTCGGAGCCGCCGCATTGCAGGGCCACCACGAGATCCGAGGCATGGGAGGTCTCGCGCTTGACGGCGTTCACATGCGGCAGCATCTCGCGCACCGCGGCAACGCCCGCTGCCACCGTCTTGCGGGTACCGCCGGTTTCCTGGATCGTCATGGTCCGGAAGGTTTCGCTTTCCGTCACGTTGTAGGCTTCCTTGAAGCGCGGGATCTGGAAGCCCTCGCAGCCGAGGCCCACCATGAGCACGCCACCCATGTTGGGATTGGTGGCATAGCCCCAGGCCGTGCGCTTGAGGATGTCGAAGATGGCGCCGCGGAAATCCACCACGCAGCCATTGTCCATCTTCAGCGCCACGATGCCGTCGATGTTGGGATAGTCCTTCAGCATGCCGGAGCGCTTCACCTCTTCGGCGATGAATCCGGCCACGGTGGCCGAGCAGTTCACGCTGGTCATGATGCCGATGTAGTTGCGGGTACCGACCTTGCCATTGGCGCGGCGGTAGCCCTGGAAAGTAGCCTGCTGGCCGAGCGGCAGGATGTCCTCGGGCTTTGCCTCCTCGGCGAAGGCATAGTCGCGGTCGAAATCCTGCATGCCGGTGTTGTGCTCGTGGATCCAGGCGCCCTTCGGGATGTCCTGCTTGGCGAAGCCGATGATCTGGCCGAACTTGCGCACCGGCTGGCCAACCCTGATCTCTGTCGCGGCCATCTTGTGGCCCTTCATGATGCGCTCCAGCGCCACGATGCCCTCGGGCGCCGTGGCGCCCTTGTCGACCACGTCGATGGCCACCAGGACATTGTCCTCAGGCGTCAGGCGAAGCATGCGGGGGGTCTTGGGCACGGTGGCGATCATCTGGCGGTCTTTCGTGTTGCGGGGCTTGCCAGCCCGAGGAATCCAGCTAACATGTTAGCATGTCAGTTGTCGCCGTCACCTATGATTTTCTGTCGCCCGACCGGCCCACGGGCAAGACCGGAGCGACGGCCCGGGCCCATGCCCTGCTGCGGGAAGCCATTGTTTCGCTCGAGTTGAAGCCCGGCGATCCGCTGGACAAGCAGGCCATTGCCGCGAGGCTCGGCGTCTCGCGCTTTCCGGTCGCTGAAGCCATGGGCCGGCTGGCGGCCGAGGGTCTCGTCGAGGTCATTCCGCAGAGCGGTTCGCGCGTGGCCCTCATCCGCATTGCCGATGCGCGCGAAAACATGTTCCTGCGCCGGGCGCTGGAGGTGGAAACCGCCCGCCGGGTCGCCCGGGCGCCCTCGCCCGAACTCGCCGAAGCATTGCGCCAGAACCTGCGCTACCAGAAGGCCGCCATCGACAGCGGCGATCCCAAGGGCTTCCACCACTTCGATCTCGCCTTCCATGCCATGCTGCAGGACCAGCTCGGCTTCAGCCGGGTGCGCAACGCCACCGAGACGGCACGGCTAGGCCTCGAACGCGTGCGCCGCATGCTCAACACGCGCCGCCGCCTGGACGTGACGCTGGCCGAGCACGAAGCCATCGCCCAAGCCATCGCGGCAAGCGACGGCCAGGCCGCTGCGGCGGCGATGAACGATCATCTGGAGTCCGTGCTGGCCGAACTCGAGGATTTCGCCCGGGACCGGCCGGAACTCTTCGCGGATCTGACTTTCAGGGGAGGACCACCACCATGAAGAAACGCCTGTTCAAGGCGCCCTCGGGCCAGAGCGTCAGCTTCACCGAACTGGGGTTCGGTGCAGCACCTCTTGGCAATCTCTATCGTGCAGTCAGCGACAAGGATGCGCAGGACACGCTCACTGCCGCCTGGAAGGCGGGCATCCGCTATTTCGATACGGCGCCGCTGTATGGCCTCGGCCTGTCGGAGATCCGGCTCAACCAGTTCCTGCGCGGCAAGGCGCGCAAGGACTACGTGATCTCCACCAAAGTCGGGCGTCTGCTCGAGGTCTGCCCGCCGGCCGAACGCACCGGCATCGGAAAGTTCTTCGACACGCCGTCGCGCAAGGAACGTTTCGACTACAGCTACGACGGGATCATGCGCTCGCTCGAATTCTCGCTGGAGCGGCTCGGCATCGACTCGATCGACGTGGTCTTCGCCCATGACGTCGATGTCTTCACCCACAAGTCGGAGGCCGCCCGCGACAAGCATGTCGCCAGCCTGATGAAGGGCGGTTACAAGGCGCTGGTCAAGCTGCGCGACGAGAGGGTGATCAAGGCCATCGGCGCCGGCATCAACGAGTGGCAGGTGGCGGAAACGCTGGCGCGCAGCGGCGACTTCGACGTCTTCCTGCTGGCCGGCCGCTATACCCTGCTGGAGCAGGAGGCGCTAAAGTCCTTCCTGCCGCTCTGCGCGGAGCGCGGCATCGGCATCGTGCTGGGCGGACCCTACAACTCGGGCATTCTGGCGACCGGACCCAAACCCGGCGCCTACTACAACTACGACCCGGCGCCGAAGCACATCCTCGACCGCGTCCGCCGCATCGAGGCCGTCTGCAAGGCGCACAAGGTGAAGCTGCCCGAGGCGGCGCTGCGCTTTCCGCTCATGCACCCTTGCGTGGTGAGCGTCATCCCGGGCGCCGTCAGCCCGCGGGAGGTGGCGCTCAACGTCAAGACCCTCGGCGCCAGGATTCCCAAGAGCCTGTGGAAGGATCTCAAGGCGCAAGGACTGCTCGACGCGGCAGCGCCCGTGCCGAAATGAAGGCCGCCATCGCCGGATCCGGGCTGATCGGACGATCCTGGGCCGTCGTCTTCGCGCGCGGCGGGGCCGAGGTCTCGCTCTGGGACCGCGATCCCGGGCAGGTGACGCGGGCGATCGAGACCATCGCCGTGTCACTGAGGGACATGGCCGCGGCCGGCCTGATCACCGATCCCGACGCGGTCCAGGACCGCATCAAGCCGGCGGTCGAACTGGCCGAGGCGCTGGACGGCGCTGCTCACGTGCAGGAAAACATCGCGGAACTGGCCGCGCCAAAGCAGGCACTCTTCGCCGAGATCGAGAGGCTGGCGCCGGCGGACGCGGTGCTGGCCAGCTCCACCTCGGCTATCATGCCGTCGATCATCTTCAGTGCACTGACGACCCGCGAGCGCTGCCTGGTTGCCCACCCGATGAACCCGCCGCATCTTGCCCCGATCGTCGAGCTTTGCGGTGCCGCCTTCACCTCGCCTGATGCGATCGCCCGCACGCGTGACTTCATGGCCGACTGCGGCATGGCGCCCATCGAGGTGAAGCGCGAGGTCGAGGGTTTCATCCTCAACCGCCTGCAGCTGGCCGTGCTCAACGAGGCCTTCCGGCTGATTGCCGGCGGCTACGTCACGGCCGCCGACCTCGACCGCACGGTGACCGAGGGACTGGCGCTGCGCTGGAGCTTCATGGGCCCGATCGAGACCATCGATCTCAATGCCCCCGACGGTGTCGACGACTATCTCTCGCGCTATGGCGAAACCATCCGCCGCGTCGGCAAATCCCAGGCCGCCGCGCCCGACTGGCCGGCCGAC
>JBGSNJ010000477.1:0-2752 GCA_041739715.1 Aestuariivirga sp. | reverse complement strand
CCGCACCCATCTGGGCGCGTGCCAGCGGCGAGCCGAAGTCATTGATGCGCGTGTCCGTCAGGTATTTGAGGTCGCCGACGGGTGCGCGTCCGGCGCGTGCCAGCACATAGAGGGCATAAGCCATGTCCTGGCCGGAACCCGCCTGGATGTCGGGCGCGTTGCCCACCATGTTGCGCAGGTAGTCAACGCCGCTCACCAGCACGTCTTCCGGCACCTCGAAGCCCTTCTCGCGGGCGCGCAGCAGGAAGTCGGTCACGTAGGACGAGAGCCACAGGTTGCTGTCGTCGCCATAGGCCGACCACAGGCCGAAGGCGCCATTGCCCGACTGCCGGTTCACCAGGCGTGCGACGGCGGCCTCCATGCGCTCCTTGATGCCGCCGTCCAGCCGGTCGGGATCGATGCCGAGATCGCTCAGATAGAGCAGGGGCATGGCCCGGCTCACCGTCTGTTCGGAGCAGCCGTAGGGATAGCGGTCGAGATCGTTAACCAGGCCTGCCGCATCCAGTTCCGGCAGCGGGTTCACCGACAGCGACAGCGAGGTCGTGCCGCGCACCATCTCGGCCAGCAGGTCCTGGTTGAGCGTAAGCGCTCCGCCATTGCCTGCAAGCTGCACGGTCTGCCGCCTGGTCACCAGAGGGTTCGATGGCTTGATGCCCAGCGTGTAGGTCTGGTCCAGAATCATGTCGCCCGGTCCCTTGACCGTCACCACGATGCTTGCAACGCCCGGTGCGCGACCGGTCACGGGAACCGAAACGGTCGTGCGATTGCCGGCGGGGCCGACATCCAGCTTGCGGATCTTGTCGGTGACGTTCATCGACAGGGGGCCGTCGATCGAGATGCCGACCGTATAGTCGCCGGCCGGCGCCTCGGCATTGATGAAGTCGAGGCGGAGCCGCGACGAGTCGCCCACGGCGAGGAAGCGCGGCAGCGTGCCGGCAATCACCAGCGGATCGCGCACGACCACGTCCTTCGCGGCATGGCCCACCTTGGTCTTGCTCCAGGCGACGGCCATGACGCGCAGCGTGCCGTTGAAGGCCGGGATCTCGAAGTCCACGGTCGCCGTGCCGTCGGGTCCTGTCTTGACGATGCCGGAGAACAGCGCCAGTGGCGGCTGGGTCGGCGGTGGCGCGTTGAAGGCGGCACCCCCGTCGCCGCCCGAGCGGATCCTGCCACGCTCGCCCTGCATGCCGTCGATCAGCACGCCATAGATGTCGCGCAGTTCCGCCGCGAGCCGCTTCTGGTCGAAGTAGTAGTTCTCGGGCGCCGGCGGATTGTAGCGCGTCAGGTTCAGGATGCCGACATCGACAGCCGCAACCGTGATGAAGGCCTCCTCGTTGGAGCCTAGATTGTCGAGCTTGACCGGAACCTGCAGGCGCTGGCGCGGTTTCATCACCTCGGGCGCCGTCAGGGTCACGCCGATGGTGCGTTCGGCGCGGCCGATGCCAAACCACGCCACACCCACGGCGCGTGCCGGCATGCGCTTGGCCTGGACATCCATCGGCCGGAACAGCGTGGCCAGCACATAGGCGCCGGTCCCCCAGTCGCTGCCGACCGTGATCGGTATCGTGGTGCCGCCCTCCGGAACATCGACGAACTGCTCCATCAGCTGGCGGTCGCCCATGACCCGGATGGTGGCCTTGCCGGACTGGCGCGATTCGATCTTCACGTTCACCGTGTCGCCCGGCCTGGCGTCGGTCCGGTCGAGGCCAAGCTTCAGCGTGTCCGGCGTCTCGGCCTTGGCTGAGTCGCCGTAGTAGTAACCCGACGAGAAGTCGATGCTGACGGGTGCCGCGTTCTCGGCCGCGATCTCGAGGCGGTACTCACCCCAGTCGAGCGGGCGCGAAAACCGTGCGGGTGCTGCCGCTCCGATGTCGATCTTGCCTGCATCGATCTTGGCGCTGCGCAGGATCGCCTCGTAGCGCCACTCGCCATCGGAATTGAACCACTGGTAGTCGCGGGTGAGGCTCTTCAGCGTCCAGTCGGCGCCCTTGATCTCGATCTGCTTGCCGTCGGGGTCGAGCGCGATGATGTCGAATTCCGCCGGCTGGCCTTCCGGCACGGCGCCATCGGCGAAATTGGCCTTCATGCCGATCAGCGGCTTCAGCGGCTGGACCGGAAGGCTCACCGTCTGTTCCACCGCGCGGCCGCCCGGCTCGCGCATGCGCACGGCGACATCGGCCTTGAGCGGCTTGGTGGTCACCGGCAGTTCGGGGAGCCGCAGGTTGATCTCGGCGCGGCCGCTGATGTCGGTCTGCGGCAGGCCCTCGGCATTGATCTGGACCGGATCGAGGCGTTCGTCCATCAGGCCGAAGGCGTAGTCCTTCCATTGCGGGAAGGGCGTGGCATCCGCCAGCAGCGTCAGCGTGGCCTCAAGATCGAGGCCCGCGCCCGGCGCGCCGAAGAGATAGCGGCCGTCGACGGTGAGCTGCACGCCGTCGCCAACGGTGACTCTGGCGGTCTTGGACTTGAGGTCGAATTCGATCCGGTCGGGAATGTAGTCTTCCACAAGGAACGAAGTTTCGCCGACGGCGTAGCCATTGGGATCGGTCAGCGCACGGATGCGCCAGAGCCCGCCTTGGGCGATGGGATTGATGGCGATGTCGAGCGTTGCGGCACCTGCGCCCATGTCGCTCAGCGTGGTGCGCGAGAATTCGACGCCGTCGGGGCGGTCCACCACCAGCGTCACGGGCGTTCCCGTCATCGCGTTGGCGCTGGCGTCGCGCAGCAGCACCGCGGCATGCACCGTCTCGCC
>JBGSNJ010000475.1:0-2789 GCA_041739715.1 Aestuariivirga sp. | reverse complement strand
CGGCCCCTCGCGACTCGTCAGCCTTCCGGGCTTCCTCGACGCCGCGGACATCGCGCGCGACCTTGCGCCGCTTGGATGGCGGCTTGCCGGTCGCTATCCGACACCCATAAAGGTTCACTCATGACGTCTTCCAAAGCCGAGCTTCGTCCGCAGCCCCGTCCGGGCATTCTCGATATCGCTGCCTATGTGCCGGGCAAGAGCGGCGCAAAGGGCACGAAGGTCCACAAGCTCTCGTCGAACGAATCGCCATTGGGGGCGAGCCCCGCCGCCGTGGCGGCGTTCCGCGATGCCGCAGGAAAGCTCGAACTCTATCCGGATGGATCGGCCACGGCGCTGCGCGAGGCCATCGCGGCGCGCTACGGGCTCAATCCCGATGCCATCGTCTGCGGCGCGGGCTCGGACGAACTGTTGCAGCTCATTGCGCATGCCTATCTCGGCCCCGGCGACGAGGCGATCTACTCGGAATTCGGATTCCTCGTCTATCCAATCGCCATCAAATCGAATGGCGCGACCGCCGTGGTGGCACCCGAACGCAATCACACGGCCGATGTCGACGCCATCCTCGCGCGCGTCACGCCGCGCACGCGCATCGTGTTCCTCGCCAACCCGAACAATCCGACCGGGACACATCTGCCCTTCAGCGAGGTGAAGCGCCTTCATGCCGGCCTGCCGCGCGACGTGCTGCTGGTTCTGGACGCGGCCTATGCCGAATATGTCCGCCGCAACGACTACGAGTCGGGCATCGAGCTGGTGTCGACGTCGAACAATGTCATCATGACGCGCACCTTCTCCAAGATTCACGGGCTTGCGGCACTCCGCTTGGGCTGGGCTTACTGCCCCCTGCATGTGGCCGATGTGCTGAACCGCATCCGCGGCCCCTTCAACGTGAGCGCACCGGCCCTGGCTGCGGGCACGGCGGCGATTGCCGACCAGGGCTTCGTCGAACAGGCCGTCGCGCACAATGAGCAGTGGCTGCCCTGGCTCACCCGCGAGCTGGAGGCGCTGGGCCTGAAGGTGACGCCGAGCGTCGGCAACTTCCTACTGGTGCATTTCCCGCAGGATGCGAAGCGCAATGCCGCCGCCGCCGATGCCCATCTGGCCGAGCAGGGTTTCGTGCTGCGCCGCATGGATGCCTATGGCATTCCCGGCGCGCTGCGACTGACCGTGGGCAACGAAGAGGCCAATCGCGGCGTGGTGGCAGCACTGAAGGCCTTTCTCGCATGACCGCCCTGTTCGATCGCGTGGCGCTGATCGGCGTGGGCCTCATCGGCTCGTCGCTGAGCCATGCCATGCGCAGCCATGGGCTTGCGGCGCATGTTTCGGCGCATGCGCGGAGCGCCGCCACGCGCGGCAAGGTGAAGGATCTGGGCCTCGCACACAGCGTGCATGATACTGCTGCTGCTGCGGTTGTGGATGCGGACCTGGTGATCCTCTGTTCGCCCGTCGGCAGCTATGGCGCGCTGGCGGCCGAGATCGCGCCGTCCCTGAAGCCGGGCACCATCCTGACCGACGTCGGCTCGGTGAAGGCGGCCGTGGTGAAGGATGTCGGCCCCTATGTCCCGGCCGGCGTGCATTTCATTCCCGGCCATCCGATTGCGGGTACGGAACAGTCCGGCCCTGATTCGGGATTCGCCACCCTCTTCGCCAACCGCTGGTGCATTCTGACGCCGCTGCCGGGCTGCGACCCGCAGGCGCTCGCGAAGCTCGAGACCTTCTGGCGGCGCTGCGGATCCGACGTCGAGGTCATGACGCCGGAGCATCATGACCTGGTGCTGGCCATCACCAGCCATCTTCCCCACCTCATCGCCTACAACATCGTGGCGACCGCTGCCGATCTCGAGGAGGTGACGAGCTCGGAAGTGATCAAGTATTCGGCCGGCGGCTTCCGCGACTTTACCCGCATCGCCGCTTCTGATCCCACCATGTGGCGCGACGTCTTCCTCAACAATCGCGAGGCCGTGCTGGAGATGCTGGGGCGCTTCACCGAAGACCTGTCGGCGCTGCAGCGCGCCATCCGCTGGGGCGACGGCGAGACGCTGTTCGCGCTCTTCTCGCGGTCGCGCGAGATCCGCCGCGGCATCATCGCGGCTGGGCAGGACACGGCGGCGCCGAATTTCGGGCGCAACCCGGAGAAGTCTCAGTAAAGCGGCAGAAGATCGGCCACCTTGAAGGGGCCGATGTAGAGCGCGCCATCCTGCGCGATGAGGTTGGCCTTCGAATTCTGGCCGAGAAGCCCCATCATGGCCTTGAGACCTGCAAACTGATCCGGCGTCATGTCGAGGTGCGGTTCGAGAATGCGCATGAGGCCGTCGAAGTCGTTTGTCTCGGTGGCAAGCTGGCCGGCGATGCGATGCACGGCGTCGAGCCTCACCTCGCCCTGGCCCTTGTAGATGGTCTGGCCTTCCTGAAGTTCAATGTTGGCGACGGCCAGCACACCATCCGGTCGCAGCGTGGCGCGCAGCGATCCGGCCGCCACCGTGAGCGGCGGCCGCCCTTCCGGCTGATAGTTCGACATGCTGGCGGTCAGCGCGATGCCCATGGCGCCATCGTCCTCGGGCCGCGTGTGAATCAGAATGTCATCGGCGGTGTACCAGCCGACGATATCGAGTTTCGGAATCTCGACCGACACGTCGGGTGGCGTGGTCTGATCGCGGAAGCGGAGGCTGGCGAGGATGCCGTCATGGTTGAGCGTCAGCCCGGCCCCGTCGCGCCGGCTCAGCCGGGTCGGCCCGTCGACCAGCAGCAACAGGTGCCAGGGATTATAGGCCATGGCCACGGCACGAAGGCGC
>JBGSNJ010000468.1:0-1965 GCA_041739715.1 Aestuariivirga sp. | reverse complement strand
GGCTCGACCGCAGCTATGCCAGCGCGCGGACCGGTCTCGTCGGCCGCGCCCATGCGGTGATCGGCGGCGCCATGCGGGCGCTCAACATCCACGAGATCGCACTGGCCGACGGCAAGGCAGGCTTCGCCATCGACATGACCGCGCTGGAGGTGGTGGAAAAGGAACTCGACCGCCACATCAAGGCCCATGCCTCGACGCTGAACAAGCTCGACACCGCCATTGCCATCTTCGGTCCGGACCAGCGCCTGCGCTTCTTCAACGCGGCCTATGCGGCACTCTGGCCGCTCGATTCCGCCTGGCTCGAAACCCATCCCACCGACGGCGAGCTCCTCGACCGCCTGCGCAACCAGCGCTGCATTCCCGAACAGGCCAACTATCGCGACTGGCGCGCCAAGCAGCTCACCGCCTATACCACGCTCGAAACCCGTGAAAACTGGTGGTACCTGCCGGATGGCCGCTCCATCCATGTGATCTGCGAACAGCACCCCTTCGGCGGCGTCACCTATCTCTACGAGAATGCCACGCGCGAGATCCAGCTGGAGAGCCGCTACAACGAGCTCATCGGCGTGCAGCGCGAGACCCTCGACAATCTCGACGAGGGCGTTGCCCTCTTCGGGTCCGACGGGCGCCTCAAGCTCTTCAATCCGGCCTTCGCCAGGTACTGGAACCTCGACACCGCCTTCCTCGAACAGGAGCCGCACATCGAGCGCCTCGCCGAGCATGGCCGCCGCATCGTGGGCGAGGCCTCGGCCTGGGACGAGGTGCGCTACAGCGTCACAAGGCTCGAAGTGCAGCGCAACCCGATCAACGGCAAGCTCGCCACCAATGAGCGCACGCTGCAGTATACAGCCGTGCCGCTGCCCGACGGCAATACGCTGCTCACCTTCGCCGACGTCTCGGATGCAGTGCGCATCGAACGCGCGCTGCGCGACCGCGCCGATGCGCTGGAAGCCGCCGACCGGCTGAAGAACATGTTCCTCTCCAACGTCTCCTACGAGGTGCGTACACCGCTCACCAGCGTGGTGGGCTTCGCCGAGGGCCTGCAGATGGGGCTGGCCGGGCCGCTCAGCCCCAAGCAGCAGGAATATGTCCAGGACATCCGCCGCTCCTCTGAAGAGCTCAAGACCATCATCGATGCCATCATCGACCTGACCGCCATCGATGCCGGCGCCATGGAGCTCCGGCTCGAGCGCGTCGACATTCCTGCCACGCTGCAAACGGTGGGCGAGCGGCTGGCCGCGGCCATCGACAAGCGCGATCTCACCCTCAACATCGAGGTGGCCGCCGATGCCACGAGCTTCATCGCCGATCCCAAGCGCATCGAGCAGATCCTCACCAACCTCCTGTCCAATGCCATCGGCTTCTCGGCCGCGGGCAGCACCATCCGCATGGGCGCGCGGCTTTTGGGCGGCACGGTGCAGTTCTGGGTCTCCGACAATGGCCGCGGCATCGACCCGGAGTTCCAGAAGCGCGTCTTCGAGCGCTTCCAGTCGCGCCCGGTGCCGGGCGGCCACCGCGGCCCCGGCCTCGGCCTCACCATCGTCAAGAGTTTCGTCGAGCTGCATGAGGGCCAGGTGTCGCTGCATTCCAAGGTGAACCAGGGCACCACCGTGCTCTGCACCTTCCCCATCAATGGGCCGCGCCAGCAGGCAGGCTCGCCGGTGCCCGGTCATGACAAACGCCTCTCCGCCTGACGTTCCAATCCACCGTCTTGACTTCGCCGGACCGGAGGCGCTCGAGGCCTTCGGCGCTTCGCTGGCGCTCTTTGCAAGGCCCGGCCTCGCCGTCTTCCTGAAGGGCGATCTCGGCAGCGGCAAGTCCACGCTGGCACGCGCCTTCATCCGCGCCATGGCGCAGGGCGATGACGGCTTCGACATTCCGAGCCCCACCTTCACGCTGGTCCAGAGCTATGACGAGACCCGCGTGCCGGTGCTGCACGCCGATCTCTACCGCATCGCGTCCGAC
>JBGSNJ010000459.1:0-2179 GCA_041739715.1 Aestuariivirga sp. | reverse complement strand
GGCCGGGGCCATTGCGGAACGGCTGCGGCCCGGCGTCGACGTACTGGTTCTCGGCAATCACGGGCTGGTCGTCGCCGCCGATACGGTGGCGGCCGCCGAAGCGCTGCTTGATCGCGTGGTTCAGGCGGTGCAGCGGCCGGTGCGCGCGGCGCCTCCAATTGATCGTGATGCATTCGCCAAGCTTTGTGCCGGAACGCCCTATCGCCCGGCTGCCGACGATTCAATCCATGCATTGGCGACCGATACGCTGGCGCTGCGACGCGGCCGTGACAAGGTCTTCTACCCGGATCACGTCGTCTTTCTCGGCGTTGGGGTTGCGACATCGCTTGCAAGCCGGGCGCCGCTGGTGGCACTGCCGGGCGTGGGGGTGGTGATCCGTGACGATGCCAAACCCGCCATCGAGCCCATGGGCCGCTGCCTCGCCGATGTCATGCTGCGGGTCACGAAGGAGGATCCGCTGGTCGCGCTGACCGCGTCGGACATCGACCGGCTGGTGAACTGGGACGCGGAGAAGTATCGGCAGACGTTGAAGCCCTAGGCCTTCAGCAGCCAGGCGTGTTCGGGCGCGTTGTGGAACTTCCAGGTCCGCGTCGGGCCTGCCATCACGTTCAGATAATAGAGGTCATAGCCATGGGTCGTGGCGCAGGGATGATAGCCCCTGGGAACCAGCACCACGTCGCCATCCTCCACCGTAACGGCCTCGTCGAGGCTGCGGTCGTCGGTATAGACGCGCTGGAAGGCGAAGCCCTGGGGCGGGTTGATGCGGTGATAGTAGGTTTCCTCCAACAGCGATTCGTGCGGGAGATTGTCCTGGTCATGCTTGTGCGGCGGATAGGACGAGGTGCAGCCGCCCGGCGTGATGACCTCGACCACCAGCAGGCTTTCGGCCGGATCCCATTCCGGAATGATGTTGGTGACATGGCGGGTGTTGGTGCCCTTGCCGCGGGTCTCCTGGTGCAGTCCGCCGGGGCCGATGACGCGCGAGGCAATCGTGCCGCGCCCAGGCGCAGTGCAGACCGCCAGCGTCACATCGGTCTCGGCCGTGACGCTCCAGGAGTCGCCCCCGGACACATAGACCGACCAGGGCTTGCCTTCGAAGGGCGACATGCGCTGGCCCAGAATGCCGAAGTCCTCATGTCCGGCCGAGACATCGGCGCGCCCCGAGATAAGGACGAGGCAGGTCTCGCGTCCGGTCTCGCTGCCCACCGCCCGCATGCCGGGTTTCAGTTTCCACAGGTCGAAGCCCACATAGGTCCAGCCGGCGGAGTCGGGCGTGACGCGGACGATGTGGCCTTCGCTGTTCCGCGGATGAATCCTGAGGTTCGACATGATGGGCTCCTTCGCTGGATCAGATGGCGCGCCTGCGCTGCACGCCATTCCAGGTTTGTACCAGACTTGCGAAGCGTTGCGCCATGTCCGCGACAGCCTGCTCGTCCGTGATGCGCCCGGCCAGCCAGCCTTCGGCCGCCGCGTTGAAGATGGTGCGGCCCACCGCGAAGCCCTTGACCAGCGGCTCCCCCGCCGCCGTATCGAAGCCCCTGGCCAGTTCGGCCTCCGGTGCCTCGAGCCCGAGCAGTACGATGCCCCGGCACCAGGGATCGTGCCGGCGGATGACGTCGCCGATGTTCCGCCATGCCGTCGGCGTTGCCTGCGGCTCGAGCTTCCACCAGTCGGGCTTGATGCCCAGGGCATAGTGATCGGCCAGGGCGCGGGCGATCGTGCTGTCGTCCACCGCGCCATGCTTGCCGGCGATGATCTCCACCATCTGTTCGCGGCCAACCTTGCGGGCGGCTTCGTAAAGCGTGCGGATCTTCTGCGTCTGTTCGGCGCGGAGTCCGGCGGGGTCGTCGGGGTGATAGAAGGACAGGCATTTCACCGTGTGGGTGATCGGCCAATCGACGAGGCGCGCGCCGACATCCTGGCTGAATTCGAAGCGCAATGGCCGCGAACCAGGCTCCTCCAGGGGGCGGCCCACCCAGAGACCGAGCCTTGCCGCATCGAACATGGCTTCGCGGCCATAGATGTCGTCGAGCAGGGTGCCGAAGCCTGGCCGGCCGTCCGCGACCTTCGCGATGGCCTGCATGGCGAGGCGCTTGAAGCCGTTGATGCGCTCGGCCGGCGCGCCGAGGCGGATTGCCATTTCGGCAAGCTGCTTGCGGTGGTCGATGGCCAGTGCCAT
>JBGSNJ010000458.1:0-5265 GCA_041739715.1 Aestuariivirga sp. | reverse complement strand
CGTCGGCCACAAGTTCGATCCCAACCTGCATCAGGCCCTCTTCGAGGTGCCGACCAAGGACCATCCGCCCGGGACGGTGGTCCAGGAAATGCAGTCGGGTTTCGCCATCGGCGACCGCTGCCTGAGACCGGCCATGGTGGGGGTTGCCAAGGCCGAGGGCTGAGCGGCAGGGGCCAAAGCTCAGGTGGGATGCTTGAAGTGACGGGTGCCGACAGATTTCGGAGGATAGAGATCCTCTAGCGTCTGGACATGTTGGAAGTGACTCTACAAAATAGCTGCATGTTGTTCATAAGTAATGACATCAGCTAACTGGAGATCACATGCCCGACTACAAACTTGACGTCTACAAGGACAAGCGCGGCGACATTCGCTGGCGCCGCACCGCCGAGAATGGCGAAATCGTGGGCGCTTCTTCTGAAGGGTATTCCTCCCGCAAGCATTGCCTGGCCAATGCCGAACGGGACACGGCCACCGACAATTGGGAGTTCTATCGCGACAAGCGCGGCGGTTACCGCTGGCGCTGTTTCTCCCCGGCCAACAAGAAACAGGTGGGCAAGTCGACGGAAGCCTTCTCATCAAAGAAGAACGCCGAGAACAACGCCCGCATCAACGGCTGGAAGGGCTAGATCGACAGTCCGGGGTGATGTGGCTTCGCCGCAATAGGTCAAGTATCTTTGGACGTGGCTCTGGTTTCGAGCGGGTTCTGGCGCTATGTCCCCGGCGGTTGCAATTCTGCAGCCGTTCTCACAGGAGGCGATCATGCGCAAGTACCGCGATCCCGACACCCTCCCCTGCTTTCGAGCGATCGAGTAAGCGGCGGAACTCGTTCCCGTCAGAAACCCATGTGAAGCGCGGACATCGCTATGTCCATGGCGATGTCGAGCTGATCGAGAAGCTGGGGCGCAATGACCTATGCCCCTGCGGCTCCGGATCGAGATTTCAAGGCCTGTTGCCTGGGGTCTGGCCGCTTTGACGGGTCAAATCGGGATCACTACTTTCAGGGATGAATAGATGTCGGCCGCATCACCCGGCGTAGCGTCAGGTTGATGCGGCCACCTTTCTGTAACAGGGTGGATGAACCTGCAAGGATGCGGTCGATCCCGTGGTAGCTGAGCCGGGCGGCGCCGCCCATCACCAGCACGTCGCCGGACGAGAGCTTGAGCGTTCGGGTCGGGCCGCCGCGCAGCTGTCCGCCGATGCGGAACACGGCTGTGTCGCCCAGCGAAACCGAGACGACCGGCGCTGCGAAATCCTCCTCGTCGGCATCCTGATGCAATCCCATCCTGGCGCCTTCCCGGTAGACATTCACGAGGCAGGCTTCCGGCGGTGCGGGGTACGCTGCGACACGGCGCCAAACCTCCAGCACGGCCTCCGGTAGCGGCGGCCAGGGTTGCCCCGTGTCCGGGTGGCGCGGCTGATAGCGATAGCCAGACCGGTCCGAAACCCATCCCAGCTGGCCGAGATTGGTCATGCGGACACTGAAAGGTCTCCCGGTGCGCGGCATGACAGGAATGAACAATGGTGCGGCGGCCACGGCCTGGCGCAGGGTCTCCGCCAGTTCCTCCTGTTGAGAGCGGTCCAGTAGCTGCGGAAAGTGCTTTAACCCTTGGATCATTCGGATAGTCTCTCGCCCGCGATGATCCTGCGCAAGGAGAAGATGCATGGCGGACTGCAAGCTGATCCGGGGCAGCGAAGCCTTTCATGGCAAGCAGGGATTGGACTACTTCAGCGGGATTTCAGCCGAGTCGGCGGGCTCCCAAGCGCTCTGCATGCATCTGGTGACGATCCCGCCTGGCGGATCGGCCCGGCCGCACTACCACGCACATCATGAGTCTGCGATCTTCGTGCTGGAGGGCTATTCCGAGATGCGCCATGGCCCCGCGCTGGAACATGTGATGGAAATCCGCGCCGGCGATTTCTGCTACATCCCGGCCGGCGTTCCGCACCAGCCCTACAATCCAACCGACAAGCCCGTCCGCGCCGTCATTGCCCGGACCGATCCACGCGAGCAAGAGAGCGTGGTGCTTCTGCCCGCTGACTTCGGCGGTGCAAATCCATGAGCGACATCGAGCATCCGACCCGGACCGAGGGGACCTTCACGCGCGAAAGCCGGGGACTGGAGTTCGAGCGTGTCGCCTTCTTCAGCGACGCCATCTACGCCATCGCAATGACCCTGCTGGTGGTCGACATCAAGGTCCCGGAACTTGGTCAGAGCAACAAGGACCCTTGGATGGTGCTCGACACGCTGAGGGAGAACACACCTGAAATCATAGGGTTTTTTCTTTGTTTCTGGCTGATTGGCAACACCTGGATCAGCCATCACCGCTTCATGGCCAGCCTCCATACCATCGGCCATACGCTGATGACGCTGAACATGTTCTATCTCGCCTTCGTGGCCTTCATGCCCTTTCCGGTCTCGATGATCAGCCACTATGAAAACAACATCATGAGCTTCCTGCTCTTCACCGGTACCTTGCTGGTGCTGAACATCCTGGAACTGGCGATGTTCATCGTGGCCTACCGGCTGGGCCGGACGCGGGCGACGGTGACCAAGGAGGTCTTCGACTTCGGGGTGGTCGGCGGCTCGATTCCCATCATCATCTTCCTTCTGTCGATCCCGGTTGCGCTGATCCACACGACCTACGGGCTGCTCTTCTGGCTGCTGATCTTCCCGATCTCGCAGTACCGCCGGCGCCATGCGCCGCCGGAGGTGCACCGCTACCTCAAGACGGGGGGCTGACCTGAAAAACCTGAGCTTTCCCTGCTTGATAGGCCGGACCCCCCTGCCTATATAGCCGTCAAGCGGTTTGGCGCTTGGGATTCGTGGCGCCAGACTACATATGTCAATCAGGAGGCAGCCCCCCGGATCGGGGCAAAGGAAGCGCCTCGCAAAGGGCTTCCGCAGGCACGCCTGCCACAAGGAGGATATACATGGCTAAAGTTATCGGCATCGACCTCGGCACGACCAATTCCTGCGTCGCGGTGATGGAAGGCAAGAACCCGAAGGTCATCGAGAACGCGGAGGGTGCCCGCACCACCCCGACCATCGTCGCCTTCACCGCCGACGGCGAGACCCTCGTCGGCCAGCCGGCCAAGCGCCAGGCAGTGACCAACCCGGAAAACACGTTCTTCGCGATCAAGCGCCTCATCGGCCGCCGCATGGATGACCCCATGGTGGCCAAGGACAAGAAGCTCGTTCCCTACAACATCATCAAGGCCGACAATGGCGACGCCTGGGTCGAATCCCGGGGCAAGAAGTATTCGCCCTCGCAGATCTCGGCCTTCACGCTGACCAAGATGAAGGAAACGGCGGAGCGCTATCTGGGCGAGCCCGTCACCCAGGCGGTCATCACCGTCCCGGCCTACTTCAACGACTCGCAGCGCCAGGCCACCAAGGACGCCGGCAAGATCGCCGGCCTCGAAGTGCTGCGCATCATCAACGAACCGACGGCGGCAGCCCTCGCCTATGGCCTCGACAAGCGCGAGGCCGGCACCATCGCGGTCTATGACCTCGGCGGCGGCACCTTCGACGTCTCGGTTCTCGAGATCGGCGATGGCGTGTTCGAGGTGAAGTCCACCAACGGCGACACCTTCCTCGGCGGCGAAGACTTCGACATGCGCATCGTCGATTATCTCGCCGACGAATTCAAGAAGGAGAACGGCATCGATCTCCGCAAGGACAAGCTTGCCCTGCAGCGCCTCAAGGAAGCTGCGGAAAAGGCCAAGATCGAACTGTCGTCCTCGGCCCAGACCGAGATCAACCTGCCCTTCATCACCGCCGATGCCTCGGGGCCGAAGCATCTGACGCTGAAGTTGACGCGCGCAAAGCTCGAGGCCCTGGTCGACGACCTCATCCAGAAGACCATCGAGCCCTGCCGCCAGGCGCTCAAGGATGCAGGTGTTACGGCCGGCCAGATCGACGAGGTGGTTCTCGTCGGCGGCATGACGCGCATGCCCAAGGTCATCGAAGTGGTGAAGCAGTTCTTCGGCAAGGAGCCGCACAAGGGCGTGAACCCGGACGAAGTCGTGGCCATCGGCGCCGCGATCCAGGCAGGCGTGCTCAAGGGCGAAGTCAAGGACGTGCTGCTGCTCGACGTGACTCCGCTGTCGCTGGGCATCGAGACGCTGGGCGGTGTCTTCACCCGCCTGATCGACCGCAACACCACGATCCCCACCAAGAAGAGCCAGGTCTTCTCGACGGCTGACGACAATCAGACGGCGGTGACCATCCGGGTCTTCCAGGGCGAGCGCGAGATGGCGGCCGACAACAAGATGCTGGGCCAGTTCGACCTGGTCGGCATTCCGCCTGCTCCGCGCGGCATGCCGCAGGTGGAAGTCACCTTCGACATCGACGCCAACGGCATCGTCAATGTCTCTGCCAAGGACAAGGCGACCAACAAGGAACAGCAGATCCGCATCCAGGCCAGCGGCGGTCTCTCCGACGCCGAGATCGACAAGATGGTCAAGGAAGCCGAAATCAATGCGGCCGAGGACAAGAAGCGCAAGGATCTGGTGGAAGCCAAGAACCACGGCGAAGCCCTGATCCATTCGACCACCAAATCGATGACCGAGCTTGGCGACAAGCTGCCGGCTTCCGACAAGTCCGTGGTCGAGGCCGCCATGGCCGATCTGAAGTCGGCGCTGGAGGGCAGCGATGCGGATGACATCAAGGCCAAGACCAACACGCTGTCCCAGGCCGCGATGAAGATCGGCGAGGCGCTCTACAAGCAGCAGGCTGCAGGCAGCGCCGGCGCGGAAGAGGGTCCGGCAACGGGTTCCAAGGCCGACGATGATGTTGTCGACGCCGACTTCACCGAAGTGAAGGACGACGACAAGCGGTCGTAATGCATTAGCAACCAGCAGCCCCATCCTTGAGGCTCACGCCTTGGGATGGGGTCTGCTATAGGCGTAGAGTTCAATCGCCTGACGGTGACGGTTTATGGCCAAACGCGACTTTTACGAGGTTCTGGGTGTCGGCCGGTCGGCTGACGAGAAGGAACTGAAAGCCGCCTATCGCAAGCTTGCCAAGCAGTTCCATCCGGATGCCAATCCCGGCGACAAGACGGCCGAGGCCAAGTTCAGGGAAGTCAGCGAGGCCTACGAGATTCTGCGCGACCCGCAGAAGAAGGCCGCCTACGACCGCTTCGGCCATCAGGCCTTCGAAGGCGGGCGCGGGACCGGTGCCGGCTTCGGCCCCGATTTCAATTCCTCCATGTCGGATATCTTCGAGGATCTCTTCGGAGACTTCATGGGCGGCCAGCGCGG
>JBGSNJ010000424.1:0-3281 GCA_041739715.1 Aestuariivirga sp. | reverse complement strand
CATGATGGTATGGCTGGCGGCGGTGATGGCATCGACGCGGCGCAGGAAGTTGCGGCTCATCAGCAGGCCGCCGCCCAGGCCCAGAACCAGCGCGATGGCCAGGGCGTAGAACAGCGTCACGCGCATGATGCCCGCGAATTGCCGCAGCGCATCGACATCGCGCCCCACCACCAGTTCGAAGTCGCCGGTCAGCTTGGTATGGAAGGCCCGCGCCACATGCCGCTCGATCCGCCCGCCGCGCTCGACATCCAGCGGAAATTCGATCCAGGGATCCTCACTACTCGCCTCGGCCGGCATGGTTTCGAGATTGCCGGCAACCCGGCGGCCCTGCGGATCGGAGAGGAGGTAGAGCGAGCCGCGGTCGTCCTTGCTGCGGCGCTGGATCGTGTCGATGATGCCGCGGAGCCCGCGGTAGCGATACTGATCGGCCAGCGCCTGCACTTCCGCGCGGATCGTTTCATCGGTCTGGCGCTCCAGCAGCACGGCTGTGTTCCAGTAGACATAGCCCAGCAGCGCGCCGACCGAGAGCGCGAAGACCGCGAGGTAGAGCGCCGCGAGCCGGAAGGTCGATGTCCGCAGGAGCTTGAAACCCGCCCGCATCGCTCAAACGCCCTCCACATGCTTGATCATGCCACGTCGCTCATGAAGCGGAGCGGCATGACGCCGTCCAGAATGATCCCGGAAGTCTCGCATAGCCGTGTCCCTGGGCAAAGTGAAGAAGCAGGCGGCGTGGCAACGGCGAGGACCAGATGTCCCTCAATGCCAAAACGGGGCGCGCCGTCGCACCCCGTTCCGGCCGTCAAACTTTCGAGACCGGTCAGGCCTTGATCATGTAGCCCGCGCCGCGCACGGTCTGCAGGATCGGTTCGTCGAAGCCCTTGTCGATCTTCGAGCGCAGCCGCGACACATGCACGTCGATCACATTGGTCTGCGGATCGAAGTGGTAGTCCCAGACGTTCTCCAGCAACATCGTGCGGGTGACGATGTGGCCGGCATTGCGCACCAGATATTCCAGCAGCTTGAACTCGCGCGGCTGCAGCAGGATGGGCTTGCCGGCACGCGTCACCGTGCGGGACAGGATGTCGATTTCGAGATCGGCCGCGCGCAGCGTCGTCTCGAAGGGCTTCTCGGTCGGCCGGCGGCCCAGGTTCTCGACGCGGGCCAGCAGTTCGGAGAAGGCATAGGGCTTGCCGAGATAGTCGTCGCCGCCCGCCCGCAGGCCCTTCACCCGCTCGTCCACATCGCTGAGCGCGCTGAGGATGAGTGCTGGAGTACGGTTGCCGTCGTCGCGCAGCTTGCGGATGATGCCAAGTCCGTCGAGCTTCGGCAGCATGCGGTCGACGATCAACACGTCATAGAGGCCCTCGGAGGCCATGTTCAGGCCCTGCTCGCCATCGGCGGCGTGATCGGCCACATGGCCGCTCTCGCTCAGGCCCTTGATCAGCCAGTTCGCCGCTTCCTTGTCGTCTTCGATCACGAGAATACGCATGGACGGGCGGACTGAACCTGTGGCGTCGGCTGATTTGGATTCGAAGTCCATAGCTTGCATGTTCCGGGGCTCCTGAAAAGGGGGGCGGAGACTGGATCACCTCTAGGAACCGGATGAGGGTCCAGCCTCCGCGGGACAGATACGCGAACTCGAGCGGGGGCTTGGGGGGATGGCTCGCGTATCAGTTACTCGTGTCAGCCGGCGTTGGCCGGCAGCGCGATGAAGCGCTGGCCGTCGCCGCTCTTCACCAGCATCAGCACCCGCTTCTTGCCGGACGCCTTCATGGCGTCGCGCACATCGGCGGGATTATGCACTTCGGCACCGGCAACCTCGAGGATCACGTCCCCGGGGCGCAGGCCGCGCTCGGCGGCCGCGCTGTCGGGGGCAACCTCGGTCACGGTGACGCCGGCGCCATCTTCGGCCGGCACCACCTTGAGGCCAAGATCCTTGAGGTCCGCGCCGGACTTGTCGCCCTTGGCTTCGGCCATCTGGTCTTCGCCCGGCATGACGCCGATCTTGACCGCGATCTCCTGCTCCTTGCCGTCGCGCACGATGGTGACGGGCACGGACGTGTCGGGCTTCACCTTGGCAACCTTGCGGGCGAGGTCACGGGCGTCCTTCACCTCCTGGCCATCGACCTTGAGGATCGTGTCGCCGGACTTGAGGCCGGCGTCCAGCGCCGGAGATTTCTCGGTCACGTCCGAGATCACCGCACCCTTGGCTTCTTCGAGCCCGAGGCCTTCGGCGAGGTCCTCGGTCACCGGCTGGATCTGAACGCCAAGCCAGCCGCGGGTCACCGCACCGGTCTCGCGCAGGCTTTCGATGATCGTCTCCGCGGTCGAGGCCGGGATGGCGAAGCCGATGCCCACCGATCCGCCCGAGGGCGAGAAGATGGCGGTATTGATGCCGATCACCTCGCCTTCCAGGTTGAAGGCCGGGCCGCCCGAGTTGCCGCGGTTGATGGCCGCGTCGATCTGCAGGAAGTCGTCATAGGGACCGGCGCCGATGTCGCGGCCGCGGGCCGAGATGATGCCGGTGGTCACGGTGCCGCCCAGGCCGAAGGGATTGCCCACGGCCATGACCCAGTCGCCGACGCGCGGCTCGGTCTTGGCGAACTTCACGGTGGCGAGCGGCTTGTCCGACTTGATCTTGATGAGGGCAAGATCGGTCTTGGGATCGGTGCCGATCACTTCAGCCGGGAGTTCCGTGCCGTCGCGCAGCTTCACCGACACCTCGTCGGCGTCCTTGACGACGTGATTGTTGGTGACGGCATAGCCGTCAGCCGAAATCACGAAACCCGAACCCTGAGCCATTCCGGGGCCGCGCGGCATGGGCTGCTGGCCCTGGCCTTCGCCGAACTTCTTGAAGAAGTCGCGGAACTGCTCGGGCATGCCCTCCGGCATCTGCGGCGCCGCGCTCTGTTCGCCCGACGCGGATGCGTTGGTGAACTTCACTTCGACGCTGATCACGGCCGGCATGACGCGGTCGACGAGATCGCCGAAGCCCTTGGTGGGATCGATGGCCGCAGCCGATTCGGCGCGGACGGGCGTGGATGGAAGCGCGGTGACAGCCGCGGTGATCGCGGTCGCCGCCATGAGACCGGCGGCGACGGATGCCAGGAGCCGGGGGCGGGCGCGAGTCAGGATGTTGGTCATTCGGTCGTTCTCCATCACTGGTAAGTTTCCAATGAGGAGGAAGATAGGTCCGCCACCTTACAATGGCATTTCGACCAGGTGAATCTTTGGTAATACGGCTGGCGCTACTCCAGGGCCTTTTTCAGCGCCTGGCGTTC
>JBGSNJ010000399.1:0-11545 GCA_041739715.1 Aestuariivirga sp. | reverse complement strand
ATCTCTTTCTGGAACGATCCCAAGGTCCGCTCGATCTTGTTTCAGATCATACTGCTTCTCGTGCTGGCCTTCATGGCCTACGAGATCGTGGTCAACACGATGTCCAACCTCAAGAGCCGGAACATCGCATCCGGTTTCGGCTTTCTGTCAAAGACCTCCGGCTTCGACATCATCCAGTCGCTGATTCCGTATTCCAGCTCCTCGACCTACGGCCGGGCCATCCTTGTCGGCTTCTACAATACCTTGCTGGTGTCGGGCCTGAGCATCGTCGCGGCCACCATCATCGGCTTCATCATGGGCGTCGCGCGGCTCTCGAAGAACTGGCTGATTGCCCGTATCGGCACGTTCTATGTGGAGATCTTCCGCAACATTCCGCTGCTGCTGTGGATCTTCATCTTTTACAGCGCCGTTCTGCAGCCGCTTCCCGGCCCCCGCGAGGCGCTGAACCTCTTCGACATGTTCTTCCTCTCCAATCGCGGCTTCATGATGCCGAAGCCGATCTTTGGCGCCGGCTCCATGCTTGGCTTCGCAGGTCTTGCGCTGGGCGTCATACTCGCAATCGTGATTGCCCGGTGGTCGAAGGCACGCCAGATGGCAACCGGACAGACCTTTCCGGTGATGTGGACCAGCCTCGCCCTGATCTTCGGACTGCCGCTGCTCGGATTTGCCTTTGCCGGCTTCCCGATGCATTGGGAGTATCCTGCGCTCAAGGGGTTCAACTTCGCAGGCGGCATCGACGTCATACCGGAATTGATCGCAATGTTCCTGGCCTTGTCCATCTATACCGGGACCTATGTTGCCGAAGCCGTCCGGGCCGGCATCATGGCGGTAAGTCACGGCCAGACGGAGGCCTCCTATGCGCTGGGTCTGCGGCCGGGAAAGGCCCTCCGGCTCGTGGTCATCCCCCAGGCCATGCGGGTGATCATTCCGCCGCTGGCCAGTACCTATCTGAGCCTCACCAAGAACTCCTCGCTGGCAGTTGCCATCGGCTATCCGGATCTCGTCGCGACAGGCGGCATCGTGCTGAACCAGTCGGGTCAGGCCATTGAGATCGTTGGCATCTTCATGTTCGTCTACCTTACACTTAGCCTGATCACGGCCGGGCTGATGAACTGGTTCAACGCCCGGATGAAACTGGTGGAGCGCTGAGCGGTGAGCAAGCAAGACGCTTCAATCGCCTATGTCCGCCAGGAAGATGCGCCACTCCTGCCGGCACCGCCCAGCGAAGTGGGCGTACAGGGCTGGCTCCGCAAGAACCTGTTCTCGACGCCGCTCTATAGCGTGCTGACCCTTGTCCTTGGAGGACTGATCCTCTGGTTCATCTGGGACGTGTTCCAGTGGGCCATCGTGACCGCCATCTGGACCGGCAGCAACCGCGAGGCCTGCCTCGTGCCGGATGGCGTGACGGGGGCCTGTTGGCCCATGGTCCGGGAGAAGTTTCCGCAATGGATCTATGGGTTCTACCCGGTGGAGGAACGTTGGCGGGTGAACACAGTGTTCATTGTCGGGGTGCTGGCACTCGTACCGATGCTCATGCCATCGGCGCCCTACAAGAAGCTCAATGCCCTGTTCCTCCTGGCCGTGTTTCCCCTGATGGCCCTGATCCTGCTCACCGGCGGGCATTTCAGCTTCGCATTTGGTAGCTACGTGGCAACACTTGGCCTGTTGCTGCTGACGTCCGTGACGGTTCCGCTGATGGCATTCGGCCTTGAGGAAGGCATTCGACGCAATCCGCACGGCCTGATTTCTGCTGTCATCTCTCTCGGCGGATGGGTCGGCAGCCTGTACGTCTCTGGCAGTGCGATCCCATGGACCGCACTGGCCTTCGCCATCGCCGCTGCCGTGTTCTCGGTTGGCAGTGTTGTGAGGGAGCCGTCCCTGACCGGACGGACAGCCGCGTATGCATGGGCCTGTATCGTCATCGGTATCATGCTGGCGATGCTGCTGCTCGGTGCCAATCTTGGCCTCGAGCAGGTTGAGACATCGCAATGGGGCGGACTGCTGGTGACGCTTGTCGTGTCGGTCACCGGCATCGTGGCGTCGTTGCCGCTCGGCATTCTTCTGGCACTGGGCCGGCGCTCGCAGATGCCCGTCGTGAAGCTGTTCTCCATCATCTTCATCGAGCTCTGGCGCGGTGTGCCGCTGATCACCGTGCTGTTCTTCTCTTCGGTGATGCTTCCGCTGTTCCTGCCGGAAGGAACGAGCTTCGACAAGCTGCTGCGTGCGCTGATCGGCGTGGCGCTGTTCTCGGCTGCCTATATGGCGGAAGTCGTGCGCTCCGGCCTGCAGGCCATTCCCAAGGGGCAGTATGAAGGCGCCATGGCCCTAGGACTCTCCTTCTGGCAGATGATGAACAAGATCATCCTGCCGCAGGCCCTCAAGATCTCGATTCCGAACATCGTCGGCAACTTCATCAGCCTGTTCAAGGACACCACGCTCGTCTCGATCATCGGCATCTTCGACCTGCTCGGCATGGTGCGCGCCGGCCTCAAGGACTCGAACTGGGCGGCTCCCAGTTCAACGCCGACCGGCTACTTCACGCTTGCACTGATGTTCTGGATCTTCTGTTTCGCCATGTCGCGCTATTCGATCTATACCGAGCGTCGGCTCAATACAGGCCACAAGAGGTAAACACATGAGTACGTCGCCCAAAGCCCTCAAGGTGACCGACGAGGTCGCGATCCAGATCTCCGGCATGAACAAGTGGTATGGCGAATTCCACGTGCTGCGCGACATCAACCTCACGGTCTATCGCGGCGAGCGTATCGTGATCTGCGGTCCGTCGGGATCAGGGAAATCGACTCTGATCCGCTGCATCAATCGCCTTGAGGAACACCAAAAGGGTGACATCGTCGTCGACGGCATTCCGCTGACCAACGACCTGAAGAAGATCGATGAGATCCGGCGCGAAGTTGGGATGGTCTTCCAGCACTTCAACCTCTTTCCGCATCTGACGGTCCTCGAGAACTGCACCCTGGCGCCCATCTGGGTGCGCAAGATGCCGAAAAGGGATGCCGAAGAGGTGGCGATGAAATTCCTGACCCGGGTGAAGATTCCGGAGCAGGCCCTGAAGTATCCCGGCCAGCTCTCGGGAGGCCAGCAGCAGCGTGTGGCCATTGCCCGCGCCCTGTGCATGAGTCCGAAGATCATGCTCTTCGACGAGCCGACGTCGGCACTTGATCCGGAGATGGTCAAGGAAGTGCTCGACACAATGGTCAGCCTCGCCGAGGATGGAATGACCATGCTGTGCGTGACCCATGAGATGGGATTCGCCCGCCAGGTTGCCAATCGCGTGATCTTCATGGATCAGGGCCAGATCGTCGAGCAGAACGAGCCCGACGCCTTCTTCTCCAACCCCAAGAGCGATCGCACCAAGCTGTTCCTGAGCCAGATCCTTCACTGAGCTTGGCAGGGCGCCAGCATCGGTCTAGCCTGCGGGGCGCAATCGGGATTCGAACCATGACGCGTTTGCTTGCTTGTGTGCTGTTCCTTCTGTCCTCCCTGTCTTTCGCCGGCGCTGCGACACTGGATGAGGTGAAATCGCGCGGCAAGCTGCTGTGCGGGGTCAATCCTGGGCTTCAGGGTTTTGCAGCGCAGACGCCCGAAGGACAGTGGACAGGCTTCGATGTCGACTTCTGCAAGGCGGTTGCCGCGGCGACCCTCGGCGATGCATCTCTTGTCGAGTTCGTGCCGCTCGATGCGGCGGAACGGTTCGACAAGCTCAAGTCCGGGGCGGTCGACGTGCTGGCGCGCAACACCACATGGACGATGGAGCGCGAGACCAAGCTGGGTCTTCGCTTTGCCGGGATTTCCTACCATGATGGCCAGGGTTTCATCGTCAAGAAACTACTAGGAGTCACCTCGGCCCTGCAGCTTTCGGGCGCTTCCATCTGCTTTCTCAGCGGAACCACCACCCAGGCCAATGTCGAGGATTTCTTCCGCGAGAAGGAAATGACCTTCACACCCGTGATGTTCGGCAAGATCGACGAACTGGTGAAGGCCTTCGACGAGAGTAAATGCGATACCTACACGGCCGATCTTTCGCAGCTTTACGCGGTGCGGCTGAAATTGGCCAATCCGGATGACAGCGTGGTGCTCGCCGATGTGATCTCCAAGGAGCCCTTGGGTCCGGCCGTCCGGCAGGGCGACGATCAGTGGCTGAACATCGTGCGCTGGACGCTTTTCGCCCTGATCAATGCAGAGGAGCTGGGCGTCACCTCGGCCGGCGTCGACGGACTCGTAGCAGAGAGCAAGTCGCCGCCCGTGAGGCGGCTGCTTGGCACCGAAGGCAGCTTCGGGGTGGACCTGGGTCTTGATCCAGCCTGGGCTGTCCGTGCCATCAAGGCGGCGGGAAACTATGGCGAGGTCTTCAACCGCAATCTTGGAATGGACTCGCCGCTTGCCATTGAGCGGGGCATCAATGCCTTGTGGAATGGCGGCGGGCTGCTCTACGCGCCGCCAGTGCGTTAGGCCTCAATTCAGCCCTTGGGCGTTGCCGGATTGACGTCAACCCACTTCTGCTTGCGCGCATAGGGTCTGAAGCCCATCTTCTGGTAAAGTGGAAGCGCCACCGGTCCATCCAGGGTGCAGGTCTCGACGATGACGCGCTCGGGTTTGTGCGCCCAGCAGGCACGAATGGACTCCGCCACCAGCCACTTGCCAAGGCCGCGGCCGTGGAACTCCGGTACAAGGCCAAGGTAGAGGAGTTCGACCAGTTCGGGCGCCGAGCGGCCGTCGATCTCGAAGAAGCCGGCGGGCTGACCCGCGACATGCATCACCCAGACTTCGACCCGCTCGTCGTGGATGATCTCGGCAAGCTCGCTGTCGGAGATCGCCTTGCGGTCGACCCAGGCGTAGTCGCGTCCGACGGTATTGTAGAGAAAGCGGTAGAACGCGATCGAAGGATGTTCCGCGCGCATCAGCATCAGCTTCGGTATGGCAGGAGTTGGAACCTGGAGCAGCGGTTCTGCCATCATCTCCAGCATGGTGACTGTTGTCTCGACCGCTGCCAAGTCAGGCGCCTGTCGCAATCTTGCTGTCCGGATTGCCGCCCCACTCGGTCCATGAACCGTCATAGAGGGCGTGGCTGCGGGCGCTGGCAAGCGTCAGTCCGAGCGAGAGGATGGCCGCCGTGATGCCGGAGCCGCATGAGGTGATCACGGGCTTCGACAGGTCAACTCCGGCTGCCGCGAAAACCTGCGTAATCTCCTCCGCCGGCTTCAATGTGCCATCGACCCTGAGCAAGGTCGCATAGTGTACATTGCGAGCGCCCGGCATGTGTCCGGCACGGACACCGGCCCGTGGTTCGGCCTCTTCGCCGCGGTAGCGGCTGGGCGATCGGGCGTCGGCCAGCTGTGCCGATCCGGACGTCAGGGCATCGGCAACCTGGACCATGTCCCGCACCATCATTGCCTGGTAGCGTGCCGTGAAGTGGCGCTCCTGCGGCTTGCGGGCAGGGCCGTCCTCCAGCGGATGTCCCTCTGTCTTCCACTTGGGCAATCCACCGTCCAGTACTGCAACGTCGGCATGGCCAAAGACCTTGAACATCCACCAGGCGCGGGCCGCGGAGAATAGCCCTGCCTGATCGTAGCAGATCACCCGCTTGCCATCGCCGATGCCAAGCCGGCGCATGCGCGAGGAGAATTTTTCCGGGCTTGGCAGCATGTGGGGCAGGGCGCTCTCGGTATCCGAAATCTCGTCGACATCGAAGAACTGGGCACCGGGAATATGGCCTTCGAGGAATTCAGCGCGGGCATTCCTGCCGCTCGCGGGAAGATGCCATGAGGCATCGATGATCGCGATGTCGGGTGAGGCCAGATGCTTCTCGAGCCAGTTGGTGGAGACGATGTCGTCGCTCATGCGAATACCACTCGGATTCGGCGGTTGATCTTACCCTTGTTCTCGATCTTTCCCACGGCGACCGGACCGATGCCGCCGGTGGATTGCAGATGCGTGCCGCCACACGGCTGGAGGTCGACCTTGCCGTTCTCGCCGATCAAGACGAGACGGACGCGGCCTGTGCCCATGGGCGGCTTCACCGACATGGTCCGAATGAGATGTTGATTCTCTTCCATCTCGGCATCGGTGATCCAGCGGTAGCTCACCGGGTGATCTTCGGCGATCAGGCGGTTGATGCGTTCGGAAAGTGCAGCCTTGTCGGGAATCTCGCCCTCCGGAATGTCGAAGTCGATGCGGCCGCCATCCTCCGTGATGGCGCCACCGGTCACCGGAAACGGCACCGATGCGCAGAGGAGATGCATCAGCGTGTGGGCCCGCATATTGCGATGGCGATTGTCCCAATCGAGCGTTGCCATGACCGTGACGCCCACGGCAGGAGTTGCAGAATTCGGTTCCGGGACATGCACGACATTCTTCGCCGCGTCATAGGCAGTGGTGGCGATTGATGTTTCCCCGCCGTCCCACGCGATGCGCCCCTTGTCTCCTGGTTGGCCGCCGGCGGTGGCATAGAACACCGTGCGGTCAAGCAGGATGCCGCCCCGCTCATCGATTGCCGAGACCGTGGCCGTGCAGGATCTCAGCTGCGAATCCTCGCGAAACAGCAGTGCCGTCACGCTGGAACCTCTTCGGTGACGTCCGGAACTCTGGGCACTGCTTCCAGCCAGGCTGGCACGGGCAGATTCTTCTCTCGCAGGAATGTGGGGTTGAACAGCTTTGAAGCATAGCGCGTGCCATAGTCGCAGAGAATGGTCACGATCGTATGACCCCGGCCGAGCGCCTTGGCCATGCGGATGGCACCCGCGACATTGACGCCCGTCGAGCCTCCCATGCAGAGGCCTTCGTGCTCGAGCAGGTCAAACGCGATCGGGATGGCCTCGTTGTCCGGGATCTGGAAGGCCTCGTCCACGATGGCGCCCTCCAGGTTGGCGGTGATGCGGCCCTGGCCGATTCCTTCCGTGATGGAGGAGCCTTCGGACTTGAGTTCGCCGAACTTGTAGTAGTTGTACAGAGCAGCGCCCATCGGGTCGGCCAGGGCGATCTTGATCGCAGGATTGCGGGACTTCAGGCCCATGCTGACGCCGGCCAGCGTTCCGCCCGAGCCGACGGCCGCGACGAAGGCATCGACCTTGCCGTCCGTCTGCGCCCAGATTTCCGGGGCCGTGGTCTCCACATGGGCGAGGCGGTTGGCCGTATTGTCGAACTGGTTGGCCCAGACGGCGCCCATAGCCTTGGCGAGACGGCCGGAATACTTCACGTAGTTGTTGGGGTTCTTGTAGGGAACGGCAGGAACCTCGACCAGCTCGGCACCGAGCTGGCGCAAAGCGTCCTTCTTCTCCTGCGACTGGGTCACGGGAATCACGATGACCGAGCGGAAGCCCATGGCATTGGCGACCACGGTCAGGCCGATGCCGGTGTTTCCGGCCGTGCCTTCGACGATCGTACCCCCGGGCTTCAATCTGCCGCGGGCAATGGCGTCGCGGATGATGAACAGCGCTGCCCGGTCCTTGACCGACTGCCCCGGGTTCATGAACTCCGCCTTGCCGAGGATGGTGCAGCCCGTCAATTCCGATGCCTTGCGGAGTTTGATGAGCGGGGTATTGCCGATGGCGGCAATGACGTCTTGTTTGATATCCATACGCTAGACATGCCCCATGCGAGGCTGGTCCGTCAAATGGACTTGGTTCTGCTGTCCCGTCAGGCCTCTGGTCAATCCCAGGACAGAAAAGGCCGGGCACGAAGCCCGGCCTTGAAGCTGGCTCCCCGAGCTGGACTCGAACCAGCGACCATTCGATTAACAGTCGAATGCTCTACCAACTGAGCTATCGGGGAATGACTTGGCGCGCGTATAGCAGAGGCGTCCGGCCGGGAAAAGAGTTTTTCTGGGCAGCGGGGCGGGTCTGGAAAAGCCATAATCCTCCACCATATCTCCAGAATGTCGCGCGTCAAT
Organism: Aestuariivirga sp.; assembly: GCA_041739715.1. Classification (GTDB taxonomy): domain Bacteria; phylum Pseudomonadota; class Alphaproteobacteria; order Rhizobiales; family Aestuariivirgaceae; genus Aestuariivirga. The sequence goes on along the minus strand of JBGSNJ010000399.1, from coordinate 3,639 downwards.
TTTGTCGGATACAAGATGAAGCTCCCCGGGCATCCCATCCTGCGGATGGGCATGGGACTGCTTCTGGTGTTTTTCGGGCTTCTGGGGTTTCTTCCCGTTCTCGGCTTCTGGATGGTGCCCCTCGGCCTGCTCATTCTGTCGGTAGACCTTCCGTTCGTGAGGCGCTGGACACGGCTTCTCAATGTCAGGTTGGGGCATTTCCTGCATCGCCGCTGGCCCAGTCTTGCCCGCAAGATCGGGTACGGCATGCGCCGCGACCGCGGTTGACCGGCCTCAGGCCCAGTCGATCCGGAATCGACAGGCCCTGGCGCCCATGCCGGCGCATTCCGTCTCGGTGACGTGGGCATCCGCAGAAACGAGTTCCCTGAAGAGGCGCTCGAAGGTTGCAGCATAGTAGGTGCAGCAGGGCGACTGGGAGGTTGCATTCCGGCAGAGCGGACAGTCTTCGATGGAGAAATGCACCGGCTTGAAGCCGCTGTAGGTGAACCTGCCGGATCCGGTGAATGTCCAGGCGTGGCGCGAGATCGCCTGAAGCAGGATACGCCCAGCAAGGGGCGCCGGCAGACTCCGCAGGAGGTGTTGCACCGGGCTGGGGATGCGGTTGGCGAGCAGATAGTTGGCCGTGTGGTGGCCTGCGATCCAGGAGACGCTGGCCGAGTGTCTTTCGCCGAGACCTGCGCGCAGCCGGTGATGCAGTTCCACGACATCCGACTCGGCAATCATGGTTTCCGGCGGGCGTTCCAGATAATGCGCGATGCCCGCTTCGCCGAAGATCCGGGTCGAAGCCGATCTGCCCTCGACAGCGTCAAGCGCCTTTGCCACTTGAATCACCGCATTGGGACCGATCAGCGCTGCAACAGCCTGTGACATGCCGGACTATTCCGCCGCAGGGACGTGCTCGTCGGCCTCTGCCATCTGTTCGGTGCCGCCGCCACAGGCCATGATCTTGGCCTGATCTTCGCCCCTGAGCTTGCGGTTGTGGGTTGTCTTCCACTCGACGCGTGATGTGTCGGCGCGTTTGCGCGACATGTCGAAGCCGAAGTCGACCTTGCCCTTGGACTGCGGACCCCAGTAGTTGACCCGGCCCAGGTCATAGAACTTCCGCTCGAAGCCGGATTTGAGGAAGGCCTTGAGGCACCCCCAGAGATAGCGCCGCCGCTCGCCGGTGCCGGCGAAGGGATAGGAGAAGAGGGCCTTCTTCATGTAGAAGCGCCGGTAGTTGTTCATGACCCGGTTCAGCAGCTCGCTGCGATCCATGGCGTCGGGTTTCATGATGGGGGTCACGAAATTGTACTTCTCGTAGTCGAAGACCTCGACCTTGTCGCCCAGCTCGCGGAAGAGATCGGAGAAGGGCCATGGCGTGTACATCGACCAGTTGGCGAGGTCGGGCTTCCAGTCCTGCGCCATGCGGTAGGTCTCTTCGAGCGTTTCCGCCGTCTCGTTCTCAAGGCCGACGATGAACTGCGCTTCCACCACGATACCGGCATCGCGCAGCAGCTTGATAGCCTTCTTGTTCTGGGCGACGGTGGTTTCCTTGTGGAACCGGTCGAGCTGAAGCTGGGCCGCAGCCTCGGTGCCGAGCGACACATGGATGAGGCCTGCCTTGCGGTAGAAGGGCAGCAACGCCTCGTCGCGAAGGATATCGGTTACCCGCGTGTTGATGCCCCAGAGGATGCCGAGGTTGCGGCTGATCAACTCCTCGCAGAAGGCCACGAATTTCTTCTTGTTGATGGTCGGCTCTTCGTCGGCGAGGATGAAGAAGCCGACGTCGTGCTCACGCACCAGCGTCTCAATTTCATCCACCACCTTCTTCGGGTCGCGAATGCGATAGTCGCGCCAGAACTTCCATTGCGAGCAGAAGCTGCAGGTGAAGGGGCAGCCGCGCGCCATGTTGGGAATGGCGACGCGCTTGTTCATGGGAATGTAGATGTATTTCTGCCACTCAAGCACGCTCCAGTCCGGCGAGATGGAGTCGAGGTTCTTCACCGTGGGTGCCGCAGGTGTGGCCACGACCTGATCGCCGTCAAGATAGGCGAGCCCCTTGATCTCCTTGCGCTGGGACGGCCAGCGGCCCGCGTCGATGGCGCGGATCAGCTCGACGAAGATTTCTTCGCCCTCGCCCCGCACGATCGTGTCGATCCAGGGCGCCTCGGTGAGGACCTGATTGTACATGAAGGTGGCGTGTATCCCGCCAAGAACCGTCACGGCGTGGGGATGGATTTCCTTCGCGATCTGCAGAAGGCGCTCGGCCTTGTAGATCGAAGGCGTGATCGCGGTGGCACCGATCACGTCGGGCTTCTCCTCGGCAAGGATGCGGCGGACGGCATCCTCGGAAAGGTCGTTGGTCATGGCATCGATGAACCGCAGGTCTGTGTAGCCCGCCTGCTTCAAGGCGCCGGCGAGATAGGCCACCCAGGCGGGCGGCCAGTTGCCGGCGATTTCGGCGCCGCCCGAGTGGTAGTTCGGGTGAAGAAGAAGCACGCGCATGACATCCTCCCATGGTCGCCAGCTGTGTCAACTAAACTGGACGTCCGAGGGACAGTACGCCTTGATCTTGATCAAGCCGCGCGTGCGAAGTGGCTGACGATCCAGACGCCAAGTGCGGAACTGACACCGCTGACCACGCCACCCCATACCATGTCGATGATCGCGATCTTGGTGGTGAAGCCCTTCATGACTGCAAGGTTGGTCAAGTCATATGTGCCATAGGCGACCAGGCCGAAGAGGGCGCCATAGATGAGCGCCTGCGAGACCGATCCGGCGGCCAGTGCCGGGCGCAGCACGAAGATGAGAAGCCCGGTGACATAGAGCGCATAGAAGGCTCCCGCAGCGGCGAGGTCGGGCTTCTCCTTCAGCAGGCCGCCGATCTCACTGACATAGAAGCCGCGGCCCAGCCAGGTAAGCCACACCATGTCGATGGCCAGAAAGACGATGGCCGTGACCACCCAGAGTGCGATGATGCTCATGTTTGCGTGCCCCTTGTTGCCTTGCCACTATACGCTCAGGGGGCACCCGAGAGATCATCGCAAGATGCCGATGTTCTACCCTTTGTCCTACGCCACGGCACGGCTCAGCGCACACTGCGACCACAGCTCGGACAGCGCCGTGACGAGGCGATCGATATCCTCGTCGCTGTGCAGCGGCGTCGGCGTGATGCGGAGGCGCTCCGTGCCGCGGGGCACGGTGGGGTAGTTGATGGGTTGGATGTAGATGCCATAGCGCTCCATCAGGATATCGCTGATCCACTTGCATTTCTTCGGATCGCCAACCATCACCGGCACGATATGGCTCTGGTTGGCCATGTAGGGCAGGCCGATGGCATCGAGCTTGCGGCGCAGCTTGGCCACACGGTCACGCTGCTTGCGTCGTTCGAGTTCGCTGACCTTCAAGTGGCGGATGGAGGCCGCAGCAGCTGCCGCAACGGCGGGCGGGAGTGCCGTCGTGAAGATGAAGCCCGAGGCGAAACTGCGCACGAAGTCGCACAGTGCCGCGGTGCCAGTGATGTAGCCGCCAACCACGCCGAAGGCCTTGCCAAGCGTGCCTTCGATCACAGTGATCCGGTCCATCAGGCCCTCGCGCTCGGCGATGCCGCCGCCGCGCGGGCCATACATGCCCACGGCGTGGACTTCATCGAGGTAG
>JBGSNJ010000559.1:0-1721 GCA_041739715.1 Aestuariivirga sp. | reverse complement strand
CTGCGCCTGCCGGGCTTGCCGTTTCAGGCTGTTCACCTGGGTTTCAAGCTGCGAGGTCACGTCGTCGAGGCGGGTGAGGTTCTGCTCGGCAGTGCGGAGTTTCAGCTCCGCTTCGTGGCGCCGCGTGTGAAGCCCGGTGATGCCGGCTGCCTCTTCGAGGATAAGGCGGCGGGCCTGCGGCTTGGAATTGATGATCTCGCCGATCTGGCCCTGACGGACCAGCGCCGGAGACCGGGCGCCAGTTGATGCATCGGCGAACAGCAACTGCACATCGCGGGCGCGCACGTCCTTGCCGTTGATGCGGTAGGCCGAGCCCGCCTCGCGTTCGATGCGGCGCGAGATCTCCAGCGTGTCGTGCTCATTGTATTGGGCCGGTGCGCTGCGATCGTCGTTCTCCATGGTGACCACGACTTCCGCCATGTTGCGGGCCGGGCGCTGGGTGGTGCCGGAGAAGATCACGTCGTCCATGCCCGAGGCGCGCATCGACTTGTAGGAGCTCTCGCCCATGACCCAGCGCAGGGCTTCCAGAAGATTGGACTTGCCGCAGCCATTGGGGCCGACCACGCCGGTGAGGCCCGGCTCGATCAGCAGATCGGTCGGTTCCACGAAGGATTTGAATCCCGATAGCCTCAGCCGCGAGAACTTCATGCAGTCACGTGCCCCTTGCCCCAGTGCCGCCCCGTCAGAGGAGCGGGTCGATCTTCGCTTTCATGGCGTCGAACGTGTCTTCGCCGGTATAGAGTTCGCCATTGACGAAGAAGCTCGGCGTGCCCTGGACGCCGAATTTCGCGCCGTCTTCGCGGATGGCGAGAATGGCGCGGGCGAGCTGCTCGTCCTTCAGCGTCGCATCGAACTTCTCGCGCGTCATGCCGGCCTGCTTGGCGATGTTGAACAGGCCCTCGACCCAGTTCTCCTTGGCCCATTCCTGCAGCGTGTCGAAATAGATGCCGATCACCGGGAAGTAGGACTCCTTCGGCAGGGCCCGGGCGATCATGAAGGCCGCCAGTGCGGCGTCGTTCAGCGGGAACTCGCGGAAGACGAACTTGACCTTGTTGGTGTCGACATATTCCGCCTTGAGCTTCTTCCAGGCATCGGCATGGAAGGCGGCGCAATGGGGGCAGGTGGCCGAGGCATATTCGATCACCGTCACCTTGGCGTCGGGATTGCCAAGGAACATCTCGCCGATGGCGGGCGGCTTGTTCAGCTCGGCCACGTCGAGCGCAAGGGCAGGCTGGCCCAGAACGGCCAGGCCCGCAGCAGCGCTGCCGGCGGCCAGGAGATGGCGGCGGGAAATCAATGTCATGTGCGTTACCTACTAGATGTTGAGGGTTGAAACCAAATCTTTATTTGCCTTGTGGAGAACCGGCATTGGCCGCCGCCACGGCCGCCCCCAGGCGCTGCAGGGCGGCCTTCAGGCCATCGTCGGAAATCGTCTCAAGTACCGGATCGGTAAAGTCTTTTGCCGGTGCAGGGCGAGGTTGGGCGGGTGCCGCGAAGGCCCTTGGCTGGGCCATGACCTTGACCGCCACGATGGCCCCGAAGCCGTAGAAGGCGTTGATCCGCTCGATGATGCGGGGCACTTCATATTGTAGGTCGAGGGCACGGCCGGGTGCTGCAGCGATGACCAGCGTGCCGCCCCGTTTCTGGGCGTTTTCGCCCGCCCCGCGAGGCCACTTGATGCGTTCGGGGCGCGCGTACCGGGCCAGCGCCTCGCCCACGAC
>JBGSNJ010000321.1:0-11949 GCA_041739715.1 Aestuariivirga sp. | reverse complement strand
CTGCCTGCCGCCACACCTCCAGCAGGTGCGACTTGCCGCTGCCGGCGGCACCCAGCAGCACCATGCCCCAGGACGGCCAGTCCGGATAACGGTCGATCATCGCCACCGCGGCCATGTTCGAGCCGGTCACCAGAAAATCGTCACGGCCCAGGGCGGCCCTGTGGGGCAGATCGAGAACCAGCTGGCGGCTGGCGGCCTTGCTCATGGCCGCTCCGTGAGTTCGACGGTCCGGGTCTGGACTTGCTCCTGCTCCGGATTGGATTGCGGAGCTGAAATGGTGCCGGGCCGCGTCCGCGTACCCAGGTAGAGCGTGCTGTTGAGATACTGCTTGAGGCCGAAGCGCACCAGCACGCCCGCAGCAGCAGCCATAGGCACCGCCAGCAACAGCCCCACGAAGCCGAAGGCATAGCCGAAGGCGAACAGTGCAAACATCAGCCACACGGGATGCAGCCCCACGCTCTTGCCCACCAGATTGGGCGACAGGAAATTGCCTTCGAGAAACTGGCCGATGGCGAAAATGCCAACGACGAGCAGGATAGACCAGTATTCGGGCCAGAACTGCACCAGCGCCACGCCAATGGCGAGCACGCCGCCGATCAAGGCTCCGGCATAGGGAATGAAGGTGAGCGCGCCTGCGAAGAGCCCGATCGCCAGTCCGAACTTGAGGCCTGCCATGGAGAGGCCGATCGCATAGAAGAAGCCAAGCGCCAGGCACACCGTACCCTGCCCGCGGATGAAGCCCGCCATGGCCGTGTTGACCTCGCGGCCCAGCTCGCGCACCGTCTCGACGTGCTCGCGCGGCACCCAGCTGTCGACCCTGGCGATCATCCTGTCCCAGTCGTTCAGGAGGTAGAAGGCGACGATGGGCGTCACGACCAGCAATGACAGCAGGTTGACCAGCGCCATGCCGCCCGAGAGCAGCGTCTTGAGCACGCTGATGATCCATTCGGCACCCTTGGCTGCAACGGCCGTCATCGAACCCTGCAGGTCGGTGCCACTTTCAGCGACGGCCTTCTTGAGCCAGAGCGGCGCAAACTCGTTCACACGCTGGATCAGCGACTGGATCAGGTTCGGCAGATCCTCCGCGAACTTGCCGACCTGATCCGTCAGCATGGGGGCAAGGACGATCAGCCCAACGACGATGATGAGGATCGACGCGATCACGATGACGACCGCCGCCGACAGCCTGGACAATCCCAGCCGCTCCAGCGCATCCGCCACGGGATCGAGAAAATAGGCCAGCACGAGCCCGGCGATGAAAGGCAGCAGGATCGAGCTGAAGACCCACAGGAAGAAGATCAGCACCGCCAGCGAGATGGTCCAGATCAGAAACTGTCTCTGAAGCGTCATGGCTTTCTGTCCTCATGCGGCACGTCCGCCATGTGGCGGAGCCATTGGACCAGATAGGCGCCGCCGGAGAGCAGCGTCAACATCGCGACCGTGATGCCCCCGATATTCACAAGGAGTTCCAGCGGGTGGCCGAGGGCCGCGACGCCCAGCACCGCCACCACGAAGACGACTTGCGCCGCCGTGTTGACCTTGCTCACCATCAGGGGCGATACCTGCACCGGATGATCCATCAGCCGCGACAGCACCACGGCGCCGACAATCAGCACGTCGCGCGACACGACGATGATGACGAGCCAGGCGGGCAGCACCTTGAGGAAGCCAAGCGCTACGTAGACCGACACCATCAGGGCCTTGTCGGCAAGCGGGTCGAGATAGGAACCCAGACGCGTGCGCCAGCCGTAGCGGCGGGCCAGAAATCCATCGACGCCATCAGACGCGCCCGCTACGAGGAACGTGGTGAAGGCCCAGCCATAGGCATCCGAAATGATCAGCCACACGGTCAGGGGAACCAGCAGCAGGCGGATGACCGAAATGATGTTCGGGATATGGTTCATGCCGCTACATCGGTTGGATGACCCAGGTCGCGCCATACTGCGACAGCCTCAAGCCGGCCCGCTGCATGTTGCCCTGGAGTTCATCCACCGAGCGCGTGAACATCAGCCGGATTACAGCGCCCTCGCCCGACAGCGTCGAGAGATCGACGCCGATCACATTGGGCGTCGTCAGGATGCGCGAGCGGATGGCGTTCCATTCGCGCGGGCTGGAGAACGGCACCGCCACAGCCATCGACTGTGACCTGTTGGCATTCTTGGCGGCCTCCGCCGCCGCCGCGATCTTCGCCTCACGCTCCTTGTAGGTGTCGACCAGCGCTTTCTGGAAGGTCTGGATGGCAAAGGGCGCCGCGGACGCGGGAAGTCCGTCCTCCGCCTTGTAGATCTTGTTGAAGCTCACCTTGCCGAGCTTGGTTTCACCCTCGATGAAGACATGTAGGCCGCCGTCCTCGACAGGTTGCGCCTGCGCAACAAGGAGACTGGGTGCGCCATAGCGCCTTCGGATCGCCTCCAGCTTGATCGGGTCGGCGTGGAGCGCGTCGTCGACGGTGAGCGTCTCGGTATCCTCGAGATCGCCCAGCGGAACGATCAGGGGCACAATGCCTTGCTCGCCCTTGAGGTCGAGCCACGCCGTGCGCCACGGATTGTCTTCCCACAGCCTGTTGGCGTCGGGACCACGGAACACCGGCAGCACCAGGATCGGATCAGCCTGCCGCGATGGCAGCCGGATGCCGTAGTCCTGGAAGAATTTCTGCATCCTGTTGGGAAGAAAGCGCACCGTGAACTTGCCGATGTAGCGCCCGGGCGCCGAGGTCTCCTGCTCGATCGACAGCGAGCGGAGATAGGGCGCGATATCTTCCGGCTTGAACTTCGCCTGCACCTCTTCAGCCAGTTCAGGCGTACCCAGCCGCTCGACCAGCAAATAGAAGGCCTTCACCTGCACGTCCATCAGCGCCTGGGTCCGCGCGGCGGCGGCGTCCGTGCTGGTCACGTCCACGTCGACACCCTGCACCGCATAGATGCTGGTTTCGATCGGCCCACTGGCAATCGCCGGAGCGCAGACGCCCAGAGCCGCCACGCACAAGGCCAGAACAGCCAGCACGGTCCGGCCCATCAACATTCGCATTACGTTCAAACTGCCGGTCCCAACTGTCCACACACTCTTTCCGGCACCACCAGCGCGCTTTATTCGGGAAGCGCTTCGGGCTATGCACGCCGGAAAGCAGCACTCCCACCAGAGAATTGGGGTAAACTAGCGGCATGAGCAGCGCGAAACAAGCAGCAGGTAAAGGCGTGAGCTACGCCGATGCCGGAGTGGACATCTCGGCGGGCAATGCCCTGGTCGAGCAAATCAAGCCATTGGCGAAGTCCACGCGCCGCAAGGGAGCCGATTCGGCGCTCGGCGGCTTCGGCGGCCTGTTCGACCTCAAGGCCTGCGGCTTCAAGGACCCGGTCCTGGTCGCAGCGAACGATGGCGTGGGGACCAAGCTCCGCATCGCCATCGAGACCAGCCGGCACCACGGCGTCGGCGTCGACCTCGTCGCCATGTCGGTGAACGACCTGGTGGTTCAGGGCGCCGAACCCCTGTTTTTCCTGGATTATTACGCCACTGGAAAACTCGACGTGGCTGCCGCTCGCGATGTGATCGCCGGCATTGCCGATGGCTGCAAGCAGGCCGGATGCGCCTTGATTGGCGGCGAGACCGCCGAAATGCCGGGCATGTATCACGGCGGCGATTTTGACCTCGCGGGCTTCGCGGTGGGTGCCGCCGAGCGCAAGCAACTTCTGCCCCGCAAGGACGTGAAGCCCGGCGATGTGATCCTCGGCCTCGCCTCCTCCGGCCCGCACTCCAATGGTTATTCGCTGGTCCGCAAACTGGTCGAGATGAGCGGCCTCGCCTATTCGGCCAAGGCGCCCTTCGACAAGAAGAAAAAGTTGGCGGAAGCCCTCCTCGCGCCGACGCGAATCTATGTGAAGCCGGTGCTGAAGGCGATCCGCGCCACGGGCGCGGTGAAGGCGCTGGCCCACATCACCGGCGGCGGCTTCATCGAGAACATTCCGCGCGTGCTGCCGAAGACCACGGTCGCCGAGATCGACCTTGACCAGGTGCCGTTCGCGCCCGTCTTCAAGTGGCTGCAGGACGTAGGTTCGGTGACCGAGCGCGAGATGCTCCGCACCTTCAACTGCGGCATCGGCATGATCGTGGTCGTCGCAGCCAAGGACGCGAAGAAGGTCGCCTCCTCTTTCAAGCGTTCCGGTGAGACGGTGGTGTCTCTCGGCACCATCCGCAAGCGCAAGGGCAAGGAAGAACAGGTTTCCCTCTCGGGCGCGCTTTCGGTGAAATGAGAAAAGTCCGCACCGGCGTCCTCATTTCAGGACGCGGCTCGAACATGATGGCGCTCGTCGAGGCGGCAAAGGAGCCGGCATTTCCAGCTGAAATCGCCTGCGTCGTCTCCAACCGACCTGATGCCAGGGGCCTGGAGTTTGCTGCCGCCAATGGCATCCCGGCAAAACTCATCGACCACAAGGCCTATGGGTCGCGCGAGGAATTCGAAGCCGCGCTCGATTCCTGCCTTCGCGCGATTGATGTCGAGATCATTGCCTGCGCTGGCTTCATGCGTATTCTGACGGCGGGTTTCATTAAGGGCTGGGAAGGCCGGATGATCAACATCCATCCGTCCCTGCTCCCCGCCTACAAGGGACTCCACACCCACGAGCGGGCCTTGGCCGATGGCGCAACAGTTCATGGCTGTTCCGTTCATCATGTCACCGCGGAACTCGATGCAGGTCCGGTTATCCTGCAAGCGCAAGTGCCGGTGTTGCCGGGCGATACTCCCGACACCCTTTCGGCCCGCGTGCTGAAGGAAGAGCACCGCATCTATCCCCAAGCGCTGGCGCTGGTCGCGGAACGGGTCTCCAGGGGCCAGCGGACTGGCGTCTGACCAGGGCCAGTTCGATCCCGTCAGGTTTCTTCGTCACCATAGGCGAAGACCGCGAGTGCCTCCGCATTGATCAGCCGGATCCGGTTGTATCCGCAGCTGATCCAGCCCGCGGCCTCGAACGAAGCCAGTTTTCGCCCGACATGATGGCGCGAGAGATTTGCCATTTCACCCAGTTGCTGATGCGAGAGCCAGAACCCCTGGGGATCGTCTGGCACGACCTCTCCGGTCCCCAGAACCCGGAACAGCACGGCCGCCAGGCGCTTTCCGGCATCTGGTGTCAACAAGTCGCGCGCGACCCACGAGCCCAGACGGTTCCCGATCTCGGCCAGTTGCCCCACGCGAACGGCGATTTCCGGGTCCTTCTGCATCAGCGGCACGAGCTGATTGCGTGAGATGAAGAGAAGTCTGGTGGGCTCGATTGCCCGGTAAGTCAGTTCCCGGGGGCCGCCATGGAGCAGAGCCTTGATCCCGAACCACTCGCCGGTGCGCATGACATGACCGAGCAGTGGGGTCTGGCGCCTGTGCCCGCCCTCAACGCCGATCGCGCCCGACACGATCCCATAGAGGCCTGTCGACGCATCGTCTCTGCGAAACACACATGTTCCCTGCGGTGCCTCAACCGCCACTGCTTCCGTGATCAAAAGCGACCGGAACGCGGCAGGATGCTCCGAAAGCCAGCCGCGCGCTGCAAACACGGCCTCAAAGTCGTGGGATGGAATGCGGCGTGCTGCAAGCTGCTTCATGGGAGAATGGTACTTCGCGTAACATTTGACTGTCCAGTACGGGCCATATGGTCCGCAGGATTGCCTAGCGGGAGCGAAGAACATGAAACGGACTTTGGTTTTGGGAGTGAGCGCGTTTCTGTCCATGGCGCTGGCGGCACCCCTCGTGGCCGAGGCCTGCTCGCGCGCCGTCTATTTCGGCCTCGAAGGACAGACAGTCACCGGCCGCACGATGGACTGGTTCGTCACCGACATGGACACGAACCTGTGGATGTATCCCCGCGGGCTGGAGCGCAACAGCAACACCACAACCCCGCTGATCTGGAAGAGCAGGTACGGTAGCGTCGTGACCACGGTCTACGAGAGTGTGTCGGCGGACGGGTTGAACGAGAAGGGGCTGGTCGCCAACATGCTGTATCTGGCCGAGTCCGAATATCCGCCCGAAGTGGTAGGCGACGCGCGGCCCACGCTGCCGATCACCGCCTGGGTGCAGTATGTGCTGGACAACTACGCGACCACTGCGGAAGCGGTCGAGGCGCTGCGAAAGGAAGACTTCCGCATGGTGACCGTATCGGCACCCACGGGCGAGCCGGGAACCGTTCACCTGTCGATCTCTGATGCCTCCGGCGACTCCGCAATCTTCCAGTACATCGGCGGCTCGGTAATGCTGCCGGGCACCAACCGGGCCTCCGACCGCTTCGCGCGCATGTCTTACTACATCAACGAGGCGACGCAGACCGCCGACCCGCGCCGCGCCGTGGCCACGGTGTTCAGCGTCATGCGCAACGTGAGCGTTCCGATCGGGATCAAGATTCCGGGCCAGCCGAACATAGCCGACACGCTGTGGTTGACGGTCAGCGACCAGAAGAACAAGGTGTACTATTATCAGGACACGAATAGCCCGAGCATCCTGTGGGCGAAGCTGAGCGAGCTTGACTTCAGCGAAGGGTCGTCGCCGCGAAAGCTGCAGCTTGACGGTAATCCGGACCTGGCGGGCGACCAGACGAAGAACTTCCAGCCCGCCGGGCTGTTCAAGTTCATGTCACCTGACAGCCCGCATTGAGCGGAAACACCCTGCTCTCCTATCCGAACACATCCATCTGCCGCACGCCGTGTTCCCGCTCCAGCTCTTCGTTCATCTGTTTCAGCAGTGCCTTCCGGCGGCCTGGATATTTCTGCTCCAGAGCCTCGGCCAAGACCATGCGGTCTGTGCGGAAGGAGCGGAAAGCTTGCCTCAGTTCGCACCACGCGAGGATCAGGCGTTGCGCATCGTAATAGGCAACCGCGATGGGCCAGATCACGCGTTCCGATTGCTTGCCATCCTCCGCGGTGTAAACGAGGCTCACCTTGCGGCCCTCGCGGATGGCATTGCGCAATTGCGCCACGTCCACCGTATCGCGGATCACCCGCTCGAAAGGCGGCACCATCAACCCGGCATCGAACAGGAATGGCTTCAGCCGCTCCGGCAGAACCGCGCCGATCTTGGCGACCGTGTCCTGCGCCGCGCGTGACAGGTGCTGGTCACCCCGCCGCGCCACCCAGCGCAGGCCCAGCATGACGGCCTCCAGCTCGTCCGGCGTGAACATCAACGGCGGAAGATCGAAGCCTTCACCCAGCACGTAGCCCACACCCGCCTCACCCCTGATCGGCACACGGTCGGCGATCAGCGAGGCGATGTCGCGGTAGACTGTCCGCAGTGACACTTCCAGCTCAGCCGCAATGGCCTCGCCCGTCACCGGGCGGCGGTGGCGGCGGAGGATCTGGAGGAGCTGCAACAGGCGTTCGGCGCGTTTCATGAGGACAAGCCTAAACCCGTGACGCTGACAGGTGTTGTCAGCAGCTTGGCAGTATGGCCAGGGAGCCTGGCAGAATGCAACTGCCAGCTTGCCACCATCAACGATGCTTGAAGTTGCCCTTGCCGTGCACGTTCTCTATGACGGTTCAATCCAGCAAGGAGCCGCCATGACGAAGCCGCTGCCCATCATCATCGACACCGATCCCGGCCAGGACGATGCCGTTGCCATCCTGCTGGCGCTGGCATCGCCCGAACTGAATATTTTGGGAATCACAGCGGTTGCCGGCAACGTGCCGCTTGCCCTCACTGAAGTGAACGCCCGCAAGATCTGCGAACTGGCCGGCCGCACGGATGTGAAGGTCTATTCCGGCGCGATACGCCCGATGGTGCGCCCGCTGGTGACTGCGGAGGAAGTTCACGGCAAGACTGGCCTCGATGGTCCTGTACTGCCCGAGCCGTCGATGCCCCTCCAGACCCAGTATGCCGTCGATTTTCTGGTCGAGACCCTGATGTCGCATCCCGCCGGCACGATCACACTCTGCACGCTGGGACCGTTGACAAACATCGGCCTGGCACTCGTCCGCGAGCCCCGCATTGCCTCCCGCATCAAGCAGATCGTTGCCATGGGCGGGGGTTACTTCGAGCAAGGCAATGTCACGCCCTCGGCGGAGTTTAACATCTATGTCGATCCGCACGCGGCGCGGCTGGTGCTCGATTCGGGCATACCCATCACCCTCATCCCGCTGGACTGCACACATCAGGCGCTGACCACAGCCAAACGGGTGGAGGCCTTCCGGTCCATGCCCAACTGCTCCGGCCCGGCCACTGCCGCCATGCTCGACTTCTTTGAGCGCTTCGATGAGAACAAGTACGGCACCGATGGCGGCCCGCTTCACGACCCTTGCGTGATTGCCTGGCTACTGAAGCCAGAGCTTTTCGAGGGCCGTCTCGTGAATGTCGCCGTGGAATGTGAGTCCGAACTTACCATGGGCTCCACCGTCATCGACTGGTGGCATGTCACCAAGCGCCCGCGGAACGCGCAGGTCATGCGCTCAGTCGATGCCGAAGGCTTCTTCAATCTGCTGATAGACCGGATTGCGACTCTGCCCTGAAATCTGGCGCCTCAGCGCGGCAAGGTTGCGCGGATGGGAGCTGATTCCGTGCCGCGGACTCTCACGAGAACCTTGACCCGGGCGTTGCGGATCGCGTCGTTCGATGTGTGAATGGCTTGAGAAACCTGCCCGGAAACTGGCGGCAGCTTCTTCCTTGCACCGGCAAAAGCCGTCGCCGCCGTCGCCGCAGTTGCAGCGGCCAGAAACACGGCCATCAGGATCATCGCTTTGCGGGACATGGACAACATCTCGAACCTCGTAAGGCTTATCGCCTCAAATCATGTGAACTTGAAGGCATCCTAGCGGCCATAACGTGAAATGGCGCTGAGGGTTCCGTTCACCCGCCGTTCATGTTCGAGATGAGTGGCGGATTCAGGCCGCCCTGATCCACACCCGGTTGTCGTGGAAAGCGCCGCCACCATTGGGCGCGGGCTGGTCGCATCCCGTTAGGGTATTGATGCCCTGCCCGTCCTCGAAGGCGTCGTTCGGCCAGATCGATTCGGCGATCAGCACGCCCCGGCGCTGGCCCGGATGGCCCTTCGCGTGAAGCATCACCGTGCCCCGGGCGCTCCCGACCTTCACCTTCTGGCCCTCGGCCAGTCCAAGATCGGCAAGATCATCCGGATGGACGAACACTGTTGGCCGCCCCTCGCGCTTCCGCGACGAGGGCGTTTCATTGAAGGTGGAGTTCAGGAACGTGCGGGCCGGGCTGGTGGCCAGCCGGAAGGGATATTCCTCCGTCGCCTCCTCGATGGCCTCCCAATGATCGGGGAAGGCTGGCAGGTCATTGACCGGCCCAAGCGAGCCTTGCGTGCCGCGGAACCGCACCGAACGCCATTTGGCCTGAAAGCGGAACTTGCCATCGGCATGGCCAAACCCTTTGAGGAAATGCGCCTTGTCGAACTCCGGCATCACGTCGATCCAGTTTTCGGCATCGAGGGTATTGAGGCCCGGTCGCTTCGAGTTGAGAAGCGTCCAGTCGATGAGTTCGCGCGGGCTCATGTGGAAGCCGGGATGTTCCGCCCCCACCCGCCGTGCGAGGTCGCGGATCACCTCGTGGTTGTTGCGGCATTCGCCCGGCGCTTCGACCAGTTTCCGCCCAAACAGCAGGTGCGAGTGACCGCCGCCCTGATAGATATCGTCGTGCTCGAGGAACATGGTTGCAGGGATAACGATGTCGGCGAATTTCGCCGTCTCGGTCATGAACTGTTCGTGGACGCAGGTGAAAAGATCTTCCCGCGCCAGCCCCTGCTTCACTTTCGTCTGGTCCGGCGCAACGCAGGCCGGATTGGTGTTCTGCACGATCATCGCCGTCACGGGCGGGCCGCCCGCGAGATCGTAGGGGTCATTCAGCAGCACCGGTCCAATGCGGCTCTGGTCAAGCACACGGATTCCGGAGGTCTTCACGTCCAGCCCCTCGATCATCGTCTTGTTTATGCCAAACATGCCGCTGTTGGAATGGAGCGCGCCGCCGCCCTCGTATTGCCAGGCGCCCGTGACTGCCGGAATGCAGGACACGGCATGCATGTTGGCAGCACCGTTCCGCGAGCGCGTGAAGCCATAACCCAGGCGGAAAAACGTCTTCTTCGTTTCCCCGATCAACTTCGCAAAG
Source organism: Aestuariivirga sp. (assembly GCA_041739715.1). GTDB lineage: Bacteria > Pseudomonadota > Alphaproteobacteria > Rhizobiales > Aestuariivirgaceae > Aestuariivirga. The sequence continues at coordinate 1,865 of JBGSNJ010000321.1, read as the reverse complement.
GCCTCGATGTCGGCCACCGGAATGTCGCAGATATTCGACGCCCATTCCGGGGTCTTGGTCTTGAGGTGTTCGGCGAACGCTTTCGGCGCGTCGGTGAACTTCTCCATGTAGGCCCAGTCAGCGTGGCCATCACGGAAGAGCACGTGCATCACAGCGGTCGCCAAAGCACCATCCGTACCTGGACGGATCAGCATCTTGACGTCTGCCTGCTTCATCGTGCTGGTGTCGTAGATGTCGACGCAGGCGATCCTGGCGCCCCTGTTCTTGCGCGCCATCATCGCGTGGGTCATCACGTTGACCTGGGTATTGACCGGATTGCCGCCCCAGATCACGATGAGGTCCGACTTCTGCATCTCGCGCGGGTCGACGCCCGAGACGCTGCCCGTTCCAGCGAGGTAGCCCGACCATGACAGCGCCACGCAAAACGTGTCGGCCATGTTGGAGTAGCCCTTGGCATGGCGCAGCCGGTTGATGCCGTCGCGCATCACGTAGCCCATGGTGCCGGCATAGTAATAGGGCCAAACGGCCTCTGCTCCGTACTTCGCCTCGGCTTTCAACATCGCCTCGGCGGTCTCGCCAAGCGCGTCGTCCCACGAGATCGGCATGAATTCGCCCGCGCCCTTGGGGCCCTTGCGCTTCAGCGGATGGAGCAGCCGGTCCGGATGGTGGATGCGCTCGGCATAGCGCCCCACCTTCTCGCAGATGACGCCCAGCGTATAGGAATTGTCCTTGGCACCGCGCACCCGCCCGATCGTGTGGTCGTCCAGAACCTCGACCTCCAGCGCACAAGCCGAGGGACAGTCATGCGGGCAGACCGAAATGCCGGTCCTGATGTTCGGGATGATGTTCATGAACGCGATTGTCTCATTCTATGGCCTGTCCGGGCAACCCATTTATCCGGCAACGCAGCGCCCCGCATTTTGAGTGCCTTGCATATCTTGCCCGGCCTTGCGAAGGGTTGCGAAACCAAGCCCGGAAATGACAGCCTCGGACGGACATGCTCACCATCACCTCCCCCCACAACCCCACGATCAAGCTGATCCGCTCGCTTGCCGAGAAGAAACACCGGCAGGAATCCGGCCTTTTCGTTGCGGAAGGCGGCAAGGTACTGGAACGGGCGCGCCGCGAGGGCTGGGAACCGGAGTATCTGCTGTCAACCACCCATGCCGAGCCCTGGGGCAAGGCGGCGCTGATGCGGGTGGACGAGAAGATGATGGCCTCGGTGAGCGCCCAGAAGAACCCACCCCGCGAGATCGGCGTGTTCCGCCAGCGCTGGGCGGACGGGGTGACACCGCTCGGCACCTGGATTGCTCTCGAAGACATGCGCGACCCCGGCAATCTCGGCACCATCATCCGCACGGCGGATGCGGCGGGGGCGTCCGGAGTGATACTGGTCGGGCAGTCCTGCGACCCGTTCGCACCCGATGGCGTGCGCGCCACCATGGGCTCGATCTTCGGCGTGCCGCTGGTGCGGATGAGCCTGCCAGCCTTCCTCGAACTTTGCCGTACCTGGCCGGGCGAGTCCGTCGGCACACTGATGACAGCAAGCGAAACCTATCGCCGGGCCTACCGCTCGCCCACGCTGCTGGTGATGGGAAGCGAGGGCAAGGGCCTGTCTGATGAAGTGACGAAGGCCTGCTCCACCCTGGTCCGCATCCCCATGGCGGGAGGAGCCGAATCCCTGAACGTCGCCATTGCAACGGCACTCATCCTCTATGAGGCGGTTAGGACGCCAGCAACTATAACTGCGACGATTTCTGGGTCCGGGGGGTGATCTTGTAATTCCATTCTGGATGGAACGTATCGCCGCGGATATCGAGACGCTTCATCTCGGCATCGCTGACTTTGATGCCCTTCTTGTAGGT
>JBGSNJ010000288.1:0-15147 GCA_041739715.1 Aestuariivirga sp. | reverse complement strand
GCTGCAATGGACGGCGGTGGCGGCAACCCTCGTTGGCGCAGTCATCGTGGCCCGCAGCGGCCCGGCGGACGGTGGCATCAATGCGGTGGTGCCCGGCAAACTGCCCCAACTCGCGCTCTTCGGCGTGATCTCGGCGCTGGGCTATTCCGCCTCCATCGTACTGGGCCAGAACGCCGCCGTGTCGGTGGGCGAGATCGAGGCCACCTTCCTGTCGCGCTTCACCGCGCTGGTGACCATCCTGCCCTTCCTGCTCGGCGAACCGCGGCCGAAACGGCTCGCAGGGGCACATTGGCTGGGCATGCTGGCCATGGCGCTGCTCGACGTCTTTGGCGTGATCGCGGTCAATGCCTCCGGACATCTGCCGGGCAAGGAGTTCGCGGCCATCGGCATCTCGTCCTACGGAGCCATCGCCGTCGTTCTGGCCATGCTGATCCTCAAGGAGAAGGTCTCGGCCGGGCAGTGGTTGGGCATCATGATGATCGCCACCGGCGTGGCGACGCTGTCGCTGACGAGTTAGCCCGGCGCCGGCACAATCTCCGACCGCTCGGCAATGCGGGCGCGTTCGCTGAGGCGGGCGGCGGCCAGTTCCTCGCGGCGTTTCATCACCTCATAGATGATGGCACCGGCCAGCGAGATGCCGATGATGATGACGGCCAGCGCCGAGAGCGCGGGCGTGGTGCCCTGGCGCACCTCGCCGGCCAGCACCGTGACCAGCGTCTTGTCGGCGAGAATGGCGAAGGTGGTGGTGTTGTAGTTCTCGAAGGAGGACAGGAAAGCGATCACCGCCGCCGAAATCAGCGCAGGCTTCAGAAACGGCAGCAGGATATGCCAGAAGACCTGCGGATAGGAAGCACCGAGATCGAGGGCCGCCTCTTCCTGGGCGCGGTCGAAGCGCTGCAACCGCGCCATGATGATCAACAGGCAGTAGGCGGCAACAAAGCTCGACTGGCCAAAGATCGACAGGATGATGCCCTTGTAGAAGTACTCCTTGGTGAACTCGGTCGCCCCCAGCACGTCCTTCCAGAAGATCACGGTCGAGATGCCGATGATCACGCCTGGCGTGAGTACCGGCGAGACCGTCACCAGATAAAACATGCCACGGGCGCGATGATAGATCTGATTCATGATGATGGCGGCGGCGAGTCCAACGGGCACGGAAAGCGCCACGACGCCGAGACCGATGATGAAGGAGTTGCGCAGACCTTCCATCATGGCACGGTGATTCCACAGTTTCACGAACCACTCGAGGGTGAAGCTCTCGAAGGGAATGGCCTGCGGATAAGCCGGGGTATTGAAAGCGGTGACGCTCATTACCGCGAGCGGCCCGAAGAGATAGAGGAAGAAGAGAAAGATGTAGAAACCGATCATCCCCTTCATGACGAACCTGGAGGTCATCTGATCGTCTCCCCGAGCGACACCTTGAAAAGTCGCAGCATGAGCATGACGAAGGCGATACAGGCGGCAAGGAGTATGAAGGCGTAGGCGGCACCGCGCGGCCAGTTGAAGGCCTGAAAGAAAAAGTCATAGACGATCGAGGTGAACCAAAGGGTACGCGGTCCGCCAAGGAACTGCGGTGCGGCAAGCGAGCCGGCCGACAGCATGAAGACCATGGTGCAGCCCGAGGCGATGCCAGGCTTGGCATAGGGGATGACCACGTCGCGATGGATCTTCCACCAGGGCGCTCCGAGATCGCGCGCTGCCTCGATCTGGTTCTTGTCCAGGCTCTCGATGGCGTTGTAGAGAGGGAACACCATGATCAGCAGATAGGCATAGGACAGGCCGACGAAGAGACCGGTGTTGTTGCCGAGAAAATCGATGGGGCCGTCGGTGATGCCGATGCCCATCAGCGCCTGGTTGATGAGGCCCTTCGAGGCGAGCAGCAGGCGCAGCGAGAAGGCGCGCAGGATCTCGTTCACCCAATAGGGCACGATCAGGGCCAGCATGAGCAGCCGGACCTTCTGGAGAGTTCCGGCCTGGGCCATGTAATAGGCCAGGGGATAGCTGATGGCAAAGTTCAGCGCCGTGATGATGATCGAGATGACGATGGTATAGCCGAAGGCCCAGAGATGGGTGGTGTTCCAGTCTCCGCTCGAGGGTTCGACGAAGAACGACTTGTACTGCGCAATGGTCAGCACGTCTTCCGGCCCGCCGCGCTTGGCGGGCACCAGCTTGGGATGGAAACTCTCGACCACCATGTAGAGATAGGGAAGCACAACAAGGAACAAGGTCCAGAAGGCGACGAGTCCGATGAAGACCAGTCCCAGCACAGTTCCATTGCGTTCAAAGAAACTCTTTCGCGTCGGATCGTGAGACTGGCCCTGCTCCCGTTTCGCCATCAGCCAGAAGGCGAGGATGACGACGAGCGGAATGACGAAGACGAGGAACCTGCTACTCACGGGCCATCTTCCCGTCCGGCAGCACGATGCCCAAGTCCGCGTCGTAGCCGATCGCGGTCTTGGCGCCTTGTTCCGGAATCTTCACGCCGCCATGACGTCCGACGGTGAGAATGATCTCCTTCTTGCCCTGGCCCTTGAGGTAAACGTGGGTGACATTGCCTTCGAAGGCGACGCTGTTGACCTCGGAGGCGAGCGTCGTATCGGCGGCGTGCTTGCCGGGCTTGAGCGATTCCGGCCGCACGAAGATGATCGCCTTGTCGCCGGACTTGAGGCCCTTCGGATTGCGTCCGCGCAGGCGGCCGAAGGCCGTCTCGACCACAGCGCCGGACTTGTCTGCCTTGATCACCGTTCCGGCAAATGCATTGTTCTCGCCCACGAAGGAGGCCACGAAAGCGGTATCGGGCTCATCATAGACGGTCTTGCCGTCGGAGACCTGCTGAATGACGCCATCGCTCATCACCGCGATGCGGTCCGACATGGTAAGCGCTTCGCCTTGGTCATGGGTGATGTAGATGAAGGTGATCCCCACCTGCTGCTGGATGGCGCGCAATTCGTTGCGCATGTGCTGGCGCAGCTTCAGATCAAGCGCCGAGAGCGGCTCGTCGAGCAGCAGCACCTTGGGCTGCACCGCCAATGCACGGGCAATGGCCACGCGCTGACGCTGGCCGCCGGACAATTCGCTGACCAGTTTCTGCCCTTGGCCGGGGAGCGCGATCAGCTCGAGCAGCTCGTCGGCCCTCTTCATGCGCTCGGCCTTGTCGACGCTGCGTACCCTGAGGCCATAGGTGATGTTGTCGGCGACCGTCATGAGCGGGAAGAGCGCGAGATTCTGGAAGATCAGCGCGGTGGGACGCTTGTTAGGGCCGAAGCCTGCCATGTCCTGGCCGCCGATGCGGACCTTGCCCTGCGACGGATCGAGGAACCCCGACACGGTGCGCAGGATGGTGGTCTTGCCGCAACCCGAAGGACCGAGGAAGGAAAAGAATTCGCCGCCCTTGATGTCGAGCGTGGCGTCATCGACGGCCGTGAACTGGCCGAATCTGACGGTGATATGGTCGAGTTCGACGCCCGCACTCATTTGAATTCCACCCCCTACCCACGCTGTCTTACGCAGCTGCGAAATGGATTTTCCACCGATCCGCGCTCCAGATCAAGCAAAAGGCGCTCATGGCTCAAAAACAAACCAGCCCCGGCGAACCGGGGCTGGCGTTGCGTTCGTCTGGCAACCCGATCAGGCGGCCTTGAACTTGTCGGCATACTGGCTGCGGATTTCCGCATACCAGGTGGGTTCCGCCGGCCAGGGCCAGAGGTTGTTGAGCGCATCGCCGGGGAAGGCTTCCTGGAAGTTCTTCTTGGCGACGTCGGAGAGCAGCGCATCGGCGCCGGTGATGGTCGGATTGTAGCCCGAACCTTCGGCCGCGGCCGCCGAAGCTTCCGGCGTGTGCAGGTAGTCGAGGAAGGCATAGACCTGATCGGTGTTCTTGGCCGCCTTCATCAGGGAGAGGCCGTCGACCCACGCGATGGCGCCTTCGATAGGCGCCTGATAGTTCACTGGCTTGCCCTCCTTCTTGAGCGAAAGGGCGGGACCATCCCAGGTCTGGCCGATCCACACATCGTTCTCCATCAGGCCCGACTTGGTGTTATCGGCCGAATCCCAGAACTGCTTGACCCAGGCCTTGCGCTCGATGGCGAAGGCAAGGATCGGATCCCAGAGCTTCTTGAAGCTCTCTTCGTCCTTGTAGCCGTCAAGCATGCGGTTGGACGGCATCTTGCCGGAGGCATCCATCCACAGGCCGATGCCGAGCAGGAAGGAGTGTCCGCGACCTTGCGTATGACCCTTGACGTCCTCTTCCCAGAGCGAACCGTAGCTGAGCTTGGCCGGATCGCCCTTCCACAGATCGGTGCGGTAGGAAATGGCTTCGGAACCCCAGAGGTGGGGCATGTAGTACATGCCGCCATCCCAGGTCCACAGCTCGGCGGCGCTCTTGAGCATCGACGGGATGATGTTGCCGGTGTTCTTCAGGCGGTTGGTGTCGAAGGGCGCGAGAACCTGAAGGTCCTTGTACTGCGGCGCGCGGTTCTGGGTGGGCTGGCAGAGGTCGAAGCCCTCGCCGCCAGTCGCTTGCAGCTTGTTGATCTGCTCTTCATTCTGCGAGAAGGGCGTCTGGTTCACCACGATGCCGGTGGCCTTGGTGAAGTTCGGGATGACGGGATCGGGGAATTCATCCGACCACATGAGCAGGTTGAGTTCGCCCGAAGACGAGAGCGCGCGCTTGATGTAGAGCGGGCTCGAGAGGCCGACGGCGCCGAGCGCCGCAGCCGACTTCAGCATCGCGCGGCGCGACAGCATGGCGGCCTGCAGCGTTGCCTGGGTCGGCGTCAGGATCTTCTTCTTCATGTTGACTTTCCTCCTTGTGGGCGGCCGCGGAATGCAGCCGCCAGAACCACGGAACAGGGTCCGGCGTGACCGGCTTCTTTCTTCATTTGCAATGCAGTATGACGGCCATGTGACAGCAAGGCAATGGGGTTTCCGGTGCTGGACTCACCGCCGCCGGGCTGCTGGCCTTACGTCAACCCCTTGCGCCGGTCATGCACGGCATAGCGCCATTTGCTGAAGGGCAGCATGAGAAGATAGAGGGCGGCCGCAAGGGTGAGGGTCAGCCAGGGTTCCATCATCAGGCCGAAGGCCAGCACCACCAGGCCCACAAGACTGGGCAGGAAGAGCAGCTTCAGCGCCTTGCGACTGACCGTCTTGGCCGAAAAGGTGGGCCAGGACGACACCATCAGCCCAGCGGTGATCGGCGCGGCAAAGAGGGCCAGCAGGGCTGCCTGTTCCTGGGTCATGGTTTCGGCACTGGCGACATAGACTGGCAGCAATGCGAGGAAGGCCCCGGCCGGAGCCGGAACGCCGGTGAAGAAATGCCCCATCCAGGATGGCCTGCCGGGCAGGTCGACCATCACGTTGAAGCGTGCCAGGCGGAGCGCGCAGGCTGCGGCAACGCTGAGGCAGGCGATCCAGCCGGCAAAGCCATAGGCGTGCAACCCCCACTGATAGAGGATGAAGGCCGGGACCGCGCCGAAACATATGACGTCGGACAGCGAGTCGAGTTCGGCACCGAAGCGCGAGGCCGCACCGGTGGCGCGCGCCACCCGTCCATCGCAGGCATCGAGCAGGGCGGCAACCAGCACGCAGGCGATGGCCGCAGTGAAGTTCAGATCGGTCGCGTAGATCAGCGCGGTGAGGCCGAAGCAGAGCGCCAGGATGGTGACGCTGTTGGGCAGCGCATGGCGCAGCATCAGATTGACACCAGGGCTGATCCAGGCGCGGTTGCCGGTCGGCTCCAGCTTCATGATCCGGCCCCCACCGCCGTCCTTGGCAGAAGCTTGCGGCCGGCCGCCTCGATGCGATCCTGCGCGGTGTCGACCGGAGTCCAGTGTACCGCGCTGGAAAAGAGCCCGAAGACATCACCCGCGGTGAAGGCAGGTTCGCGATTGCCGCTGACCAGGGATTCGTCATAGGCCGTGGCGATGTCGCTCTCGCCATAGCCCATCCAGGACAGCACGCTGGGCGCGATCTGGAAGTGCGACGCCTTGCCGTGGCGCTGCCGCGCCGCAGCCGCGAGTTCGGCTTGCAGGACGGCATCGTCAGTTGCCACCAGCAACGGCACAAGGGCCGTGCGCGCATCGGGATTGTCCACCACGCAATGGCTGAGCTTTCCGGGATCGAGCGCCTGGCCATGATCCGAGGTGTAGACCATCGTGGTGTCGGAGAAATCGGCTTTGGCGAAAAGATCCGCCATGAACCTGTCGACCGACCAGGCCACGGCATTGCGGTAGGAGGCGACACGTGCCACCGGATCGTCGACGCCGGCTTCCGTCATGGTGGGCCGATAATGCGCCTCGCTTTCGGGATAGGCGGCGTCATAGGGGAAATGCGCGCCATTCTTGTTGGCGTAGATGAAGACGGGGCCGGGCTTGGCCAACTCCGCGGCGACGATCTCGGCCAGGCGGAAATCGGCCTCGGCGCTGCTCACGTCGCGCAGGGCATGAAAGGCGTCGATGTCGGCGCGCTCGGTCATGGTCATGTAGTTCTGCATCAGGCCAGGATTGGTGATGCCGCCCGCCTGGGCATCGATGAAGACGGTGCGGTAGCCGGCCTTCTTCGCATAGGACCACAGGGTGGGGCTGGTGTTGATCGAGCCGCTGACATCCTTGCGGGATGCGGCAAAGCGCAGGATGGCATTGGAGTAGTTGCTGCAGTTGCCGCCCGAGACGGCGGGACCGAAGTTGACGAAGCGGTCCGCCAGCGCAGCAAGGCGCGGGGTGTGGGGATTGCCGGCCGTGAAGTCCAGGTAGTCGTGGCGGATGCTCTCGTCGATCATCATCACGATGTTGCGCCGGGGGCCGGGCTGCGGTTGCCAGGTGACCTGACGGCGGACGGGCGCGCCCTGCAGCGCGATCTTGGCGCCGGCAAGCGATGTGAGCGCCACGGGCGTGAACTGCGAGGGCATGGCCTGGGAGCCGCCGCCGCCCTTCATCACCACGATGGCGCCGATTACCGCGATGGGCAGCACGGGCAGCCAGCCGAGTCGCTTGATCCAGGGCCGGAAGGGGCCGCGGGTTCCGACCGGCAGCGCGAAAATGAGGACGCCGCAGACCAGCAGCACGGAAGCAAGCATGATGTGCTCGCCATAGAAGTCGGCCGCGCGTCCCGCTTCGTGGCGGGCGTTCCACAATGAGACAATGTCGAAGACCGTGAACTCCGACTTGCTGGCATTGTGATAGCCCCAGGCCACCGCGCTGGAGAGCGTCATGACGGCAGCCCAGACGAGGCGGACCCAGGTCTTCGGATGGAAAGCCGCCACCGCCACGGCCACCAGCGCCGTGGCCCAGATGATCAGATAGGGAATGAGCGTCTCCCAGCGGCCCGTCTCGTAGAGCATGGACAGGCGCTGGCCGAAGCCGACATTGGTGATGACGACGAAAACCGCCAGAAGCGCCAGCTTCAGGCTGACGCGCAGGGCGATGCGCGCGCCACTTTCAGGGTACTTCACCAGGGAACGGTCGGGCCGGTGGGCAGTCATCGGCAGGTCATCCTCGTCAAAGACAGTTTGGTGGATCGTTCGGTGCAACAATCCCGCCAACATGGACGGCACGGCGAAACTTGGTTAATCACTGGTGTCATGCACAGGACGATGACAGAGGTTCAGAACGCGGTGACCGCCGCCCTGGTCCGGGAGCAGCTTGCCGACGCCGCCGAAATTGGCTGGGCTTGCAGCTGGCTCGAGGCCTGCGGCTATCCGGGCCTCAAGCTCCTGGACGAGGCCTTGCAGGATGCACAGCGCGACCTGCCGCTCGTCCGCGATGCGCTGGGGCTGGACCTGCAGAACGTCTCCTGCGCCTTCCTGGCCCCAAAGATCATGCGCGAGGTGGAGCAGAACGGCCGCGCCTTCCTGCGCAACGTGCGGCACGGCCTCTATCTCCTGCCCTTCAGCGTCCGGGCCAACATCGGTATCGGCTGCCCGATCGATCCGGCCTTCGCGCTGGGGGCCCCGCGCGCCAAGAACCCCTATGGCGAGAAACTGGAGGCTGCGGCCGCAACCGGGCTTGCCGTCGACGACGCCCTCTGGCAGCGCTTCACCTAGGCGCCACAGGAAGCAAACATGGCTGGACCATTGACAGGTATCCGCGTTCTCGACCTCACCCGCGTGCTTGCAGGCCCATGGGCCACGCAGCTGCTGGCCGATTTCGGTGCCGAGGTGATCAAGATCGAGAAACCCGGCGAGGGCGACGACACCCGCGGCTGGGGGCCGCCCTTCGTCACCAATGGCGACGGCAGCCGCGGCGATGCGGCCTACTTCCTCTCGGCCAATCGCGGCAAGTGGTCGGTGGCGATCGACATGGCTTCGGCGGAGGGCCAGGCGCTGATCCGCAGCCTGGCCGCGCAGTCCGACATCGTGATCGAGAACTTCAAGGTGGGCGGGCTGAAGAAGTACGGCCTCGACTACGAGAGCCTCAAGGCAGTGAAGCCCGACCTCATCTATTGCTCGATCACCGGCTTCGGCCAGAACGGACCGCTGGCGCAGCGGGCGGGTTACGACTTCATGATCCAGGGTATGGCCGGCATCATGTCGATCACCGGCCAGCCCGATGGCATGCCGGGGGCGGAACCCATGAAGGTGGGCGTGGCCTTCGCCGACATCTTCACGGGACTCTATGCGGCGATCGGCATCCAGGGTGCCCTGTTCCACCGCCAGCGCACCGGCGAAGGACAGTTCATCGACATGGCCCTGCTCGACTCGCAAGTGGCCGTGCTGGCCAACCAGGCACTCAACTATCTGGTGGGCGGCAAGGCGCCCACCCGGCTCGGCAACGCGCATCCCAACATCGTGCCCTACCAGACCTTCGCCACCGCCGACGGCTACATCATCATGGCGGTTGGAACCGACCGTCAGTTCAAGGAATACTGCACCATCATCGGCGTGCCGCATCTGGCCGAGGACCCGCAGTTCAGGACCAACCGCGGCCGCGTGGAAAACCGCGCCACGCTGATCCCGCTGCTGGTGGAACCGATGAAGGCCAGGACCACGGCGCAATGGGTGGAAGCCTTCGAGGCCGCCGCCGTGCCCTGCGGCCCGATCAACATGATCGATCAGGTCTTTGCCGACGCGCAGGTGCTGGCGCGCGGACTGCAGATCGGGCTCACGCGCGACGACGGCGTGCAGGTGCCGGGCGTCGCCAATCCCATCCAGTTCTCGGCCACGCCGATCGAATACGACAAGGCGCCGCCGCGCTTCGGCGACGGCACCGACAAGGTGTTGCAGGAGGTGCTGGGCCTGGATGAGGCGCGCATCGCAGGCCTGCGAAGATCTGGAGTCATCGGCTGACTTGCCAAGTTCCGTCCGGCCGCTAGTGTGGATCGCTGGGAGGAGAGAAGGCATGACGAAAGAACGCTGGTCTGGCGGCTGCCAATGCGGGGCGGTGCGTTACGAATTCACGGCGCGGCCCGACAATCCCGGCATCTGCCACTGCCGCATGTGCCAGAAGCAGTTCGGCAGCTTTTTCGGGCCCTTTGCCGGAAGCCACACCGACAATTTCCGCGTCACGCGTGGGACGCTCGCCATCTTTGCCAGTTCGGACGACGCGGAGCGGGGATTCTGCCGCGACTGCGGAACGCCGCTTACCTACAAGGCCAGGTCGCGGCCCCGCATCTCGGTGTCGATCGGATCGCTTGACCGCCACTCCGAGATGAAGCCGGCCTTCCAGTTCGGCATGGAATCCTGCGAGCCATGGTTCAAGGACCTTGCCGGCCTGCCCGGAACGCTGACCGGAGAGGGCGACAATGGCGAAGGTGACACGCCCGAGCGCTTCGCCCTGATCCGCGGCAGCAACCGCCAGCATCCGGATCATGACACCGAAACCTGGCCAAGGACGTCCCCATGACCGATAGCGCACCACCCGGATGGGTCTACAACGAAACGGTCCGCATGTTCGCGCTGCCCGGCGACCCGCCCTTCGAGGACCCGCAGGAACTTGCCCGCCACTGGGGCCGGGCCTGGGGGCTGGACAATGACGTTGGCCGCATCCGGTCGATCCTGATGCACCGGCCGGGGCCGGAGATGGCGGTGGTCGACCCGACAAAGCGCATCGAACGCATCGGCTCCTTCGGCGACATCGACAAGGGCTGGTACTTTCAGTCCGACACGCTGCCGCCGCTGCCCGAGATGCAGGCGCAGCACGACGCGCTGGTCAAGGCGCTCACCGCGCATGGCGTGGAAATCCACTACGTGAAGGGTGTCGACGGCGGCCGTCTCAAGAGTTGCTACACCCGCGATCCGCTGATCATGGTGAAGGGCGGCGCCATCGTGTGCCGCATGGGCGCCCGCATCCGCCGCGGCGAAGAGCTCGCGGTGACGCGCACGCTGGCCGAGATCGGCGTGCCGATCCTGCGTACGCTGTCGGGCACGGCGCTGATGGAGGGCGGCAGCTTCGCATGGATCAATCCGCAGACGGCAGTCATCGGCTGCGGCATCCGCGTGAACCGCGAGGGCGCGGAACAGGTGGGCGAAGTGCTGAAGCGCCAAAGCGTGGAGCTGATCGTGGTCGACCTCGTGGGGTACGACATCCACATCGATGGCTCCTTCCTGATGATCGACCGCGATCTCGCGCTGGTCGACCCTTTCGGCCTGCCTTATTCCTTCCTCGAGCGGCTGAAGGAGCTGAAGGTCCGCACCATCGAGATCACCCCGGCCGACAACAAGTGGATCATCAACTCGCTCGCGGTGGCGCCGGGCGAACTGATCATGCCGGAAGGAGCCACCAATCGCACGCTGGACGAACTGGCCGGGCATGGCGTGCGCTGGACGACGGTTCCATACGACAGGATGCAGCTCAACGGGGGCGGCATTCACTGTTCGACCACGCCGCTGATCCGTGACCCGGCCTGAGAGGATCGCCATGCCCGCCGCACCTGACGACACGCCCCGCATGCCCTATCAGCTGCCAATGCCGCGCGAGGCGCTGCCCGAGATCGTGATTGCCGATGCGGTGCCGCAGGACGAGCGCCTCTGGGTGCCACAGGCGGAGAATGTCTGGTTCCGGCCGCTCTGCCTCAACCGGTCCCAGGGCTACTGGATGAACCTTCTGCGCGTGCGCAAGGCGGGCGTCCTGTCGCGCCACCGCCATCCCAATGCGGTGCACGGCCTCGTGCTGAAGGGCCGCTGGCACTATCTCGAACACGACTGGGTGGCGACCGAAGGCAGCTATGTCTTCGAGCCGCCGGGCGAAACCCACACGCTGGTGGTGCCGGACGACGTGGATGAGATGATAACCTTCTTTCAGGTCAACGGGATCATGTACTACGTCGATCCTTGGGGAAAACCTCTGGGCTACGAGGACGTCTTCACCAAGATCGACATGTGCCGCTCTCATTTCGACAAGGTCGGGCTCGGTGCGGATTTCGTCGACCAATTCATCCGTTGACGGAGACCATCGCATGAGCCTTTGGCCTGTCGGCTGCTTCCATGAGTGCTGCGTGCTGGTGACCGGCGGCACATCCGGCATCGGGCTGGCCATCGCCGAGGGCTTCGCGGCAGAGGGCGCGCGGGTCATCGCGGCGGGACTTGAAGAGATCGCGCGGCCCGGCGTGACGGGCGTCCTGCTCGACGTCCGCGACAGGACGGCCGTTGATCGGTTCATCGGGGGACTGGACCGTCTCGACGTGGTGGTGAACTGCGCAGGACTGATCCGCCGCCTGGAGGAGCACGATCCCGATGTCTTCGACGCCGTGGTCGACGTCAATCTCTCGGGCACCATGCGGGTCTGCGCGGCCGCACGCCCGAAGCTTGCGACGGCACAGGGGTCGATCGTCAACATCGCCTCCATGCTCAGCTTCTTCGGCAGCGGCCCGGCGCCGGCTTATGCGGCTTCGAAGGGCGGGGTGGCCCAGCTTACCAAGTCGCTCGCCATCGCCTATGCCGCCGAGGGGATAAGGGTGAACGCCGTGGCTCCCGGCTGGATCGAGACACCGCTAACCGCCGCACTGCGGGCCGATCCCGAAAAGCATGCGGCGATCCAGCAGCGGACAGCGCTGAAACGCTGGGGAAAGCCCGAAGACGTGACGGGCGGCGTGCTCTTCCTCGCATCGCCGCTCGCCCGTTACATTACCGGCACCATCCTCCCCATCGACGGCGGCTATCTGGCCGTCTAGCCCCAGTCCTCGTCGACCAGGGCACGCAGCGCAGCGGGATCGACGATGCGCAGGTTCCGGCCCTCTTTCAGGATGTACTTGTTGTGCTCCAGCCAGGCGACCTCGCGCGAGACGGCCTCGCGGTGGGTGCTGATGCGGCTCGCGATCTCGGCATGGGTTGGCACCTGTGTCAGGAGTCCGGCCGAGCCGTTGTCGGACGCTGCATCGAGCAAGCGCAACAGCTCGAGGCGCACGCGGTTGCGGACCGCCAGCGTGCTGTATTCGAAGACACGCGTAGTGAGCGAGCGGATCTGTGCGGTCAGGTGACAGGCGACCGCAAGGGAAAATGCCGGGTACTTGCTCAGCGCGTCGAGGAAGTGTTCGCGCCGCATGGTCACCACGCTGCAGGGATCGACGCATTCGACACTGGCCGAGCGCGGCTTGCTGTCAATCGCCGATAACTCGCCGAAGATGGCCCCGGCGGTGAGATCGCGAAAGCCGACACGCTGGCCATCGGCCGAGTAGATGCTAACGCGCGCCAGGCCGCCCAGCAGAAAGTAGACGTCAAGCGTCTGATCGGTATGGCCGATGATCAGTTCGCCCGGATCGAGATGGCGCATGACACAGCGCTGGCTCAGATCGGCAAAGGCCAGATCGGACAGCGGCTTGAAGACCGTGATGGTCCGAAGCGACTCAACCGTTAACCTGCTCATGCCGCTGTCAGCCCCAACCGCGTCTCTACCCGCGCCCAAGCCATTCGCTCTGTATACGGATGACTTGAGAGCCGCTGCATAGTAGATGCATCGGGTCATGTTTTGTAACCGCGATCACGGCAACACGCGGAAGCAGCCGTGCCGTTTCGCTAAAACTTTACGTGTATCAAAATGGCAGCGATGCCGTGACGGAAACAACCCGTCAGCCCGCGAAATCCTCGTGACGGTGAACCTCGCGCCCCTTGAACAGCGTCAGCAGCACGCGCGTGTCGCCGATTTCATGCGGCGGAATGGCGAAGAGGTCGCGGTCGGTCACGATGATGTCTGCCGAAAATCCGGGCAGCAGCCGTCCGGTGCTGTCGCCGCGCCAGCAGGCCGCGGCGGCATGAGCCGTATAGCCAAGCACGGCCTCTTCGATCGTCAGGGCCTCGCCCGGCAGGAAGGATTCGCTCGCGCCATCCACCAGCCTGGCCTGGCGGGTGACGGCCGTCTCCATGATGGCGAAGGGATCAAGCGTGGAGACCGACCAGTCGGAAGACAGGCAGCAGGGCGCGCCGGCATCGAGCATGCGGCGGAAGGCATAGACCTGAGGCCAGCGTGCGCTGCCGATCATGTCCAGCGCAATATCGGGGATCATCGGGTCGAGCCTCGCCCAGAGAGTCTGGATGTTCGCCATGACGCCCAGGGCGCCGATGCGGGCGAAGTCATCCGGATGGACAAGCTGCAGATGCGCCAGCTGATGCAGCGACGGCCAGCGGCCATTGGCGGCGAGTGCGGCTTCCAATCCATCGAGTGCGACCCTGGTGGCGCGATCGCCGATGACATGGACATGGATCTGGAAGCGCGCCGCATCGAGGGCCGCAAACAGCTCATTCACCTGTGCCGGCTGGAACATGACATCGCAATTGCCGCCCGGCGCATCGGCATATGGCTCAAGCAGGGCCGCGGTACGGTTCTCGAAGACGCCGTCGAGAAAGAACTTGGCTGATTGCACCCAGAAGTCGGGGCCCGGATGTTGCCTGCGCAAGGCCGTGAGCCGCTCGACAGCCGTGGCCGGCGTGTCGCTCTCCTTCACCAGGGCCGCACCGGAAACCCGCAGCGTGAGGTCGCCACGCGCAGCACCCGACTCATAGATGCGCGCCTCGCGTTCGGTGACGCGCGGATCGATGATGCCGGTGATTCCGTGGGCATTGGCATGAGCCTGCCCCGCACGGAGTCCGGCGTCGTCGTCGGCATCCGAAAGTGCCGGCAGGCGGTCCATCGCCCAGAAGATGGCGTCCTCATGCAGCATGCCGGTGGGTTCGCCGCCGCCGCCGATGACGAAGTGACCATTGACCGGGTCAGGTGTTCCCTTGACCAGTCCGATCATGGCCATGGCAACCGAGTTGAGGCAGGCATTGTGACCGCTCGAGTCAATGATCAGGCACGGGCGATCCGGCACGACGGCATCGATGACATGACGGGTGAGATTGTGCTCGCCGAACAACCCGGGCTGCCAGCCGGCCCCCTGAACGACTGTCAGGCTCCGGTGGCTTTCGGCATGGGCCCGCAGGACCGACTGAAGTTCGCCGACGGTGGTGACGAGGTAGAGCTGCGCCGAGGTCACGAGATCGGCACCGCCGAGCAGGAGATGGACATGTGCGTCCTGAAAGCCCGGCAGGACCAATCGTCCGCCAGCATCGATCACCCTGGTGCGCTGCGTGGCAAGCCTGCGGATCTCAGCCGTGCTGCCCAACGCGAGGATTCGGCCATCGCGGATCGCCAGTGCCTCGGCCCGCGGGCGCGCCGCATCCATGGTGCGGACACGGGCGTTGATCAGAATTGTGTCGGCGCTCATGTCAGCTCCCGAGGCGCAGTGCTTCAAGCGCGGTCCAGTCATCGGCCGGCAGGACCACCGCCGGCTCGTCCACGTCGCGAGTCCAGCAGAAGAGGCAGAGAAGGGGCGTGGGACCGATCTTGGTGAGGTGCGGCCGGTAGGGCTCGTTCCACACCGGCTGGTGCGCCGGCATGATCTCGAGCGGCAATCCCGGCCCGAAGCGCCAGCCATGCGGTCCGGTAAGCGGCGCATAGAGCTCCGGCGCCTTGTGCGCACGGTCGCGGTAGAGAACATGGGGCGCAATGAGGAAGAGGCCGAAGTCATAATCGGCGGCCGGCAGCGGTGCGCCACCCCCGATGACGGATGCAAAGGCATGGCCTTCAGCGAAGCCATCGCCGATCAGGTCGCGCGGATAGGCGTCGTAGGTCACCCATTGGAGATGCGGCGCGATCGCCTCGATGACAGCGGCAAGCTGCGGTTCACCGGCGCGCAGGCTTGCCAGCGCCGGTTCGAGATGCGCATCGGCGATGGTGC
>JBGSNJ010000227.1:0-3409 GCA_041739715.1 Aestuariivirga sp. | reverse complement strand
TGACCCGACGATGACGCTGAGCTTTGCCCCGGAGCGGATCGAGATGTGGCCGCTGGCCAAGCTCCAGCCCTACGCCCGCAATGCCAAAGCGCATGGCGCGGATCAAGTTGCGAAGATCGCCGCCAGCATGGCGGAGTTCGGCTGGACAGTGCCCTGCCTCGTCGCGGACGACGGGGAACTGATCGCTGGCCATGGCCGTGTGCTGGCGGCGACGCAGCTGGGGCTGACCGAAGCGCCGGTGATCGTGCTTGGGCATCTGACCGAGGCGCAGCGGCGGGCTTACCGGATCGCGGACAACAAGCTTACGGAACTCGGCACCTGGGACGAAGCGCTGCTGTCGGCGGAACTGAGCGATCTCTTGGCCGAGGATTTCGACCTGTCGCTTGTCGGTTTCTCCGATGGCGAGTTGGACAAGCTCTTGGCCTTCGTGCCGGAAGAGGACGGGCAAGAAGGGGGCGCCGGGGGCTACGTGCCGCCGGTGACCATCCCCGAACCGCCGCGCAATCCGGCCTCGCGGACCGGCGATCTCTGGATCCTCGGCGACCACCGGCTGCTGTGTGGTGACAGCACCAGCGCGGCCGATGTGCGCCGCCTGATGAATGGCGAGCGGGCGATCCTGTTCGCGACCGACCCGCCGTATCTTGTGGACTATGACGGCTCGAACCATCCGACCCGCAACAAGGACTGGTCGGCGTCCTATGGCACGACTTGGGATGACAGTTCGCAGGGGGCGGAGCTTTACGACGGTTTCATCGCAGCGGCCGCGGCGGAAGCCATTGCAGAAAATGCTGCCTGGTATTGCTGGCACGCCTCGCGCCGCCAGGCGATGCTCGAGGCCTGCTGGGAAAAAGCTGGGGCCTTCGTGCATCAGCAAATCATCTGGGTGAAGGACCGCGGAGTTCTGACCCGCTCGCATTACCTCTGGAAGCACGAGCCCTGTTTCATGGGCTGGCGCCGCCCGAACCGCCCGCCAAAAGTGGCCGAGGAAACGCTGCCATCGACATGGGCGCTGCCCAGCTTCGCCAAGGACGACCGGCCCGACCACCCGACGCCGAAGCCACTCGATGCGTTCGGGATCCCGATGCGCCAGCATGTGGCGCGGGGCGGCCTATGCTATGAACCGTTCTCGGGCTCGGGTTCGCAGATCATGGCGGGCGAGGCCAACGGCCGCCGAGTGTTCGCGATGGAAATCAGCCCGGCCTACATCGATGTCGCCGTCGAACGCTGGCAGGCCGACACGGGACGCGACGCAATCCTCGACGGCGACGGTCGGACCTTCGCGCAGGTGAGGACTGAGCTCCTGGGGGCTGCCCCGCCCGCGCCTGAAACCCAACCCGAAGCCGCCGCGTGACATGCATGACATGGCTTTACCTTCCTCCGGATGCGGTTCCGGAACCGGAGACGCATGCCTCTTCGGCCTCTCCCTCTGCTCCGGCGCAGGCGGACTTGACCTCGGACTCACCATCGCCATCCCCGGTTATCGTGCTGTGGGCCATGTCGAACGGGAAACCTTCGCCGCAGCCACTCTCGTGGCGCGGATGGAGGACGCGTCCCTGGATCAGGCTGTTGTCTGGGACGACGTTGGAACCTTCGACGGCCGCCCTTGGCGCGGCGCGTTGGACATCATCACTGCGGGCTATCCGTGCCAGCCATTCAGCGTCGCGGGCAAGCGCAGGGGTGCGGATGATCCGCGCCACCTCTGGCCCCATGTCGCCCGTATCATCGCCGAGGTCGAACCGCCCTTCGTCTTCCTCGAGAATGTCGCCCATCATCTCCGCCTCGGCTTCCCCGAAGTTGCCAGCGGACTGGTCGGCATGGGCTACCGCCTTGCGGCAGGCCTCTTCACGGCGGCGGAAGTCGGCGCGCCTCATAAGCGCGAACGGCTCTTCATCCTCGCCATCCGCGAAGGCGACGAGCTGGCCGACCCCGCGCGCCTGCTCTGGCACCCGGTCGAGTGGCGGGAATCGGACGGAACTGCTGCGCCTCTGGCCGACACCAAGGGCCAGCGCCAACGAGAACCGGCAGACGAAACCGACGCCGTCGCAGGCAGCGGGTCAGCACGGGATGAACCTTGCGACGACAGCCGCGATGTGGCCGACGCCGCAGATCGACAGCTTCCGCAGTCGGGGTGGCGAACGGAAGGACGAGAAAGGCTTGGACCGGATGGCGAGGGACTGGCCGACGCCGATGGCCAACGACGGCTGCAAACCGAGCGCGGGCAACCGCCGGACAGCAGACCTGACCCATGCGGCCGGGATGTGGATGACGCCGACGGCGCGCGATCACAAGGACGGGGCGACGACACTGGCGAACACGCCGGTGAACGGCCTGCTTGGCCGCCAGGTCCTGGTGACGCCGATGGCTGGGAGCGATATCTCCGATGTGCGCCGGACCTTGAACCCGCTGTTCGTCGAGGCGCTGATGGGCTGGCCCACCGAGTGGACCGGCTTCGCCTCTGTGGCAATGGCGTGGTCCCCCTGGTTGCAGCGCATGCGCTGCGAACTTTGGCGGCTGAACTGCTGGCCGATGAATGAGGTAGCGGGATGAAGCAGTCGCGCGCCATGTCCTTGGTCGAAGCCGTCGCCAACGTGATCGTCGGCTACGGCGTCGCGGTCGCTACCCAGATCCTGATCTTCCCGATCTTCGGATTGCACACGACGCTGGCGCAGAACCTGAAGATGGGCGCGGTGTTCACGGTGGTAAGCATCGCGCGATCCTACGTCCTGCGGCGGCTGTTCGAGGCGATCCGGGTTAGAGGCTGGAGGTTGCGGTCCTAGGCGATTGGCACACCGCGCTGATTTGCTGCTTGCTCCAGTCTGGGCCGCGTGAATTCAGACATAGGCGTAACCATGTAGCCATTGGTCAAGTCACCGAGCATGGCTGAACAGGAGACCGGCCCGGCACGCCACGCCAGACCGATCAGAGCGCAGAGGGCTGCGTCCAGCTTGTCCTGATCAGCCTTCCGAGGCTGAAAGAGCGCATGCATGCGGTCGGACCAGTCGGCGAGGCCACTCACGTCGAAACCCTGTGCGGTAGTTTGGATTACGCGCGTCACGGACCGCCAGTCTTCCAGACGGAATTTCTTCCGGTTTTGCGGGTTGTACTTTGGCGCGCGTAAACGCTGAGAAAAGGCATCCTCGAACGCGGGGAGAGCAAGCGCCGGAAACACTTCGATCAGAAAATGTCCGGCAGATGCCGTACGCGCCTCGATAGGGTCTTGCGTCGCGTTGAGATCCGAAAGGAAAGACCAAACGGGCGAGTCGTCACAGAACATGCCGATCTTGCTACGGTTGGCAGGCTGAACGCCTCCGCCGACAAATGAGACCAACGACCCGGCAACCTTGTCAACCGGACGACTTCCTGCGGAATTGGGCACGACCGTTGGTTGATCAAGTGCCACGAGGCTCAC
>JBGSNJ010000223.1:0-3576 GCA_041739715.1 Aestuariivirga sp. | reverse complement strand
GTGGTGCCATGGCGTCACCCATGAGCCGCCGAAATCGACGACTTCGCCGCTGTTGCCGAAGGCGCGCGAGAAGCCGCGGCCACCGGGCCGCTCGCGCGCCTCGAGCACGAGGAGTTTTCGTCCGTGTACGGAGAGAGTTTCCGCCGCCGTGGCACCTGCCAGCCCCGCGCCGACGATGATGCAGTCATAGGTTCTGGTCATGACCGGCATGGAAGCGCAGATGACAGCGAAATGCAAACCTGGATGCCGTCCATCCCTCTCCGCGCCAGCGGGGAGGGTGCCGAGCGCAAGCGAGGCGGGTAGGGTGCGTGCGGTGAGGCACCCCCTCTGGCGCTCTCGCGCCACCTCCCCCGCCTGCGGCGGAGGAGGATCACAGTCTTGCAGATCAGGCGGCCTTTTCGCCGGCCTGTGTCCACTTTCCGGAGGCGGCCAGCGCATTCATCCTGGCGCGGTGCGAGAAGGCCTTCTGGCCGGCGGCCACCTTCTCCTTCTTGCCGCCCCAGGCCTTGAGCGCGTCGGCCTGAAGCGCCCGGCCGTAGGAATAAGTAAGCTTCCAGGGCAGCGGGCCTGCGGCATTCATGTAGTGCAGGTGGGCGGTGGCGTCTTCGCTGGACTGGCCGCCCGAGAGGAAGGCGATGCCCGGCACGGCGGCCGGCACGCAGCGCTTCAGCACCTTCAGCGTCTTCTCGGCCACTTCCTCGCGGCTGGCCTGCTTGGCGCACTTCTTGCCGGAGATGACCATGTTGGGCTTCAGGATGATGCCCTCCAGCTGCACGCCGGCGTAGTAGAGTTGCTGGAACTGCTCCTTCAGCGCCCACTCGGTCACTTCGGCGCAGCGGTCGATGTCGTGGTCGCCGTCCATCAGCACCTCAGGCTCGACCATCGGCACGATGCCGCCCGCCTGGCAGATGGCGGCATAGCGGGCGAGCGCCTGGGCATTGGCGTTGATGCAATTGTAGCTCGGAATCCTGGCGCCCACGTCGATCACCGCGCGCCACTTGGCGAATTCGGCGCCCAGCTTGGCATATTCGGCAACCCGGTCGGCCAGCCCGTCGAGACCTTCGGTCACCGTTTCGCCGGGGCAGAAGGGCAGGGGCTTCGGTCCCTTGTCGAGCTTGATGCCGGGCACCGCGCCCGCGGCCTTGATCACGTCGACCAGCGGTGTCCCGTCGGCGGCCTTCTGACGCAGCGTCTCGTCGAAGAGGATGACGCCCGAGATGCAGCTCTTCATCGCGTCGGAGGCGCGGAACAGCATCTCGCGGTAGTCGCGGCGGTTGGTCTCGGTCGACTCCAGCTTGATCGATTCGAAGCGCTTGGTGATCGAGCCGGTGGATTCGTCGGCGGCGAGGATGCCCTTGCCCGGTGCCACCATGCGGTTGGCGATGTCGTTGAGCCTTGCGATGTTCATTGTGCTACCTCCAGAGCCTTGACGCCGGGAAGATCCTTGCCCTCGAGCCATTCGAGGAAGGCGCCACCGGCCGTTGAGATGTAAGTGAAGCCATCTGCCGCGCCCGCGTGATTGAGCGCGGCCACCGTATCGCCGCCGCCCGCGACGGAGACGAGCTTGCCGGCCCGGGTGCGCGCTGCGGCATGTTTCGCCGCCGCCACCGTGGCCGTATCGAAGGGGGCGATCTCGAAAGCGCCCAATGGACCGTTCCACACCAGCGTATGGGCATCGTCGATGGCGGAGTGCACACGGTCGATGGAGAGCGGGCCAAGGTCGAGGATCATGCCGTCGGCCGGAATGGCGTCGATGCCGTAATCGTGGTTCTCCGCGCCTGCCTTGAATTCCTTGGCCACGATGCCGTCCACCGGCAGGATCACGGCGCATTTGGAAGCGTCCGCGGTGCGCAGGATCGCCCGCGCCGTGTCGAGCAGGTCGGCCTCGGCAAGGGATTTGCCGATCGCATGGCCCTGCGCCAGCAGGAAAGTATTGGCCATGGCCCCGCCGATCACCAGCGCATCGACCTTCTTCACCAGATTGCCCAGCAGGTCGAGCTTGGTCGAGACCTTGGCGCCGCCGACGATGGCGATGACCGGGCGCTTCGGCGTTTCGAGCGCCACCTGCAGCGCCTTGAGCTCCGCCTCCATGGCGCGGCCGGCATAGGCCGGAATGAAGTGGGCCACGCCCTCGGTCGAGCAATGCGCGCGATGCGCCGCCGAGAAGGCGTCGTTCACGAAGATGTCGCCAAGCCCCGCAAGCAGCTTCGAGAAGGCCTCGTCGTTTTTCTCCTCGCCCGGGTGATAACGCGTGTTCTCCATCAGCACGCATTCGCCGGGTTTCGCGTCGATCCTGGGCGCCTCGCGCCAGTCGGTGAAGACGAAGCGCACCGGGCGGCCCAGCAGCTTCTCGAGCGCCGATGCCACGGGCTTCAGCGACATTTCCGGCACGACCTTGCCCTTGGGCCGGTCGAAATGGGCCAGCACGATGAGGGCGCCGCCCTTGTCCATGATCTCGCGCAGGGTCGGCACCACGCGTTCGATGCGGGTGGCGTCGGTGACCTTGCCATCGGCGATCGGCACGTTGAGGTCCACCCGGCACAGCACGCGCCTGCCGGAGAGCATTGCATCGTCGAGGGTGCGGAAGGCGGGCATGTGAAAGTCTCCTTACGCTGTCGCTGCCTTGACCGCGGCTTCGGCCGTGATGCCGAAATGCTTGTAGAGCAGTTCGGCAGGACCCGAGGCGCCGAAGCCCGTCATGCCGACGAAGTGGCCGTCAACGCCGATGAAGCGGTCCCAGCCGGTGCGTACGCCGGCCTCGATGGCGATGCGGGTGTTTTCCTTGCCCAGCACGCCGGCCTTGTAAGCGGCATCCTGCGCTTCGAAGTTCTCCATCGAGGGCACCGACACCACGCGGGTGGGCCTTCCGGCCTTGTCGAGCAACGCCTTAGCGGCGATGGCGATCTCCACCTCCGAGCCGCTGGCGAAGATGACCACCTCCGCAGTCTTCTCCGAGCCCGCGACCTCGTAGGCCCCGCGCGCGCAGAGGTTCTCGGCGCTATGTGTGAGGCGCGCCGGCTTCAGCTTCTGCCGCGTCAGCGCCAGCACGCTCGGCCGCGCCGCATCCTGAAGCGCCAGCTGCCAGCACTCGGCGGTCTCGATGGCATCGCAGGGGCGATAGACCGCGAGATTGGGAATGACGCGCAGCGCCGCCAGGTGTTCCACCGGCTGATGGGTCGGCCCGTCCTCACCCAGCCCGATCGAGTCATGCGTCATCACATAGATGACGCGCTGTTGCATCAGCGCCGAGAGCCGGATCGAGGGGCGGCAGTAGTCGGTGAAGACCAGGAAGGTGCCGCCATAGGGAATGACGCCGCCATGCAGCGCCATGCCGTTCATCGCCGCCGCCATGCCATGCTCGCGGATTCCGTAATAGATGTAACGGCCGCCGTAGTCGGCCGCGTTCAGCGCTTTGAGGTCCTTCGACTTCGTGTTGTTCGAGCCGGTCAGGTCGGCCGAGCCGCCCACCGTTTCCGGCACCGCGGCGTTGATCACGTCGAGCGCGTTCTGCGAGGCGTTGCGGGTGGCCAGCGCGGGCGGCGCCTTGGCCAGATCCTGCTTGTAGGTCTCGATGGC
>JBGSNJ010000212.1:0-8053 GCA_041739715.1 Aestuariivirga sp. | reverse complement strand
CTCACGCCGGGTCGACCAGCGCACCGTAGTGGCGGATGACCTTGCCCGCCACGGCATGGGCCCTGCGGGCCGCGGCTTCCGGGCTCTCGCCCGTCAATCGGGCGGCAAGGTAGGTCCCGTTGAAACTATCCCCTGCGCCAGTCGTGTCCACGGGTGCCACGACCCGTGCTGGGGCGACCGCCATTGCCTTGCCGCCCTGCACGACAAGCGCGGGACCACCACCCGACCTGACAACAACTTCTTGACAGCCATAGCATTCATACCGAACCGATACTTCTTCTGCCGTCGCTTCGCCAAAGAGATCAGATTCGTCGGGGATAGTTGGAAGCGAAATCGTAGCGACTCGCGCTGCATCTACGATTGCTGCGCGCAGATCATCTGTATTGGACCAGAGTCGCATCCTGATATTGCTGTCAAAACCGACCATCTTCCCTGCCGCCTTGGCCCGACCGAGGCCGTCGAGCAGGGTCCACCGCCGGTCCGGCGCCAGAATGGCCAGGGTTATTCCGGAAACATAGATCGCATCTGCCTGCGCGAGGGCCGCAGACAGAGCCCCAGCGTCATCCGCCAGCGACCGGGCCGCCGAGGTGTCGCGCCAATAGGTGAAGCTGCGTTCGCCATTCTCCAGTTCGATCATGTAGAGGCCCGGAGCCCGCCCGGCGAGGCGGCGGATATGGCCGGTGCCGATGCCCTGGTCTTGCATGAAGCGCAGCATGCGGCCGCTGACCGCATCGTCCCCGAGGGTGGTGAAGTAGTCGACGTCCCAGTCGGCCGGCAGGGCACGGCGGGCATACCACGCCGTATTGAAGCTGTCCCCGGCGAAGCCCTGGCGGAACGTGTCACCACCGGTGGAGGCCATTTCGACCATGCACTCGCCGATCGACAGGAAACGCCTGCTCATGCGCGCCTTGCGCTCCCCCAAGGGCGGCTCCGCCGCCTGCACGCCATGACTGATATCACATCACTGCGCCCCGACAATGCCTCCGCCGAACGGCGGGTCAAAGGCGTTCCAACGCCGCCGTTGCCGCGCTTCGCATGAAGCCGGCAGCCTGTGTTCAGGCGCTCAGATTCCCCCAGGCGGCAGCCCCGAGAATGGGCCCGACCTTGCCCCTCTGCAGCAACGCCACACAGGCGGTGCAATCCGGCGGCATCACCCCATCGGTCGGAAGCACGAATCGCGACGCCTTGCCGGACCACATGCCGCCGGGAAGGATCTTGCGCACCACGTTGTGATACTCGATCTCGTGTCCGGCGATTTCGCCCTTCAGGATCTTCACCTTGATCACCGGCATGATCGGCATCAGCCACAACGTCGCGTCGCCATGGCCCTCGCCGGCACCCACCTCGACGACAATCTCCTTGTCGTTGCGGTCCAGGGACACGGCAATGGGCATCGGAGTCTTCCGTGCAGCTTCGACGGCGGCCAGCACCTTGTCGCGCGCACTGCCCACAAAATGCCTCTCGCCGTTCACGATAAGCTGCGGCGTGTAGACGTCCATGTCGCCCCGCGCCTTGGCATAGTCATACTGGCGCTGCGAGAACTCCGGCGTGGCCAGCGTATCCTTCCAGCCAAGATAGTCCCAGTAATCCACGTGCAGCGTCAAAGCCAGCACATGCGGAAGGCGGCGCAATTCGGCGAGAAAGGCATCGGCCGGAGGGCAGGATGAGCAGCCCTGGCTGCTGAACAGCTCGACCACGACCGGCGAATCCGCCGCCGACGCGGGCCGGGACAGGAGGCTAAAGCCAAGCCCCGCACCAGCGGCCAGAAGGCCACGGCGGGATATGGTTCGGGCGGAAGACATGCTGCCTATATGGCGCAAACGGCCCGTGAGCGCCACTCACGAGCCGTTGAGCCGGTATCACGAACACGTATTGGCGGAATCAGGCCGCCCTGGCGAGGTTGCGCAGCACATAGGGCATGATGCCGCCGTTCCTGTAGTAGTCGAGTTCGTCCAGCGTATCGATCCGGCACATGACATCGGCCGAAGCCGTGCCGCCATCGGCGCGGGTGATCTCGACGGTGAGCGTGGCGCGGGGTTTCAGGCCCTCGGCCAGGCCCTTGATCGTGACGGTCTCATCGCCCTTCAGGCCCAGCGTCTGCCAGCTCTCGCCCTCGCGGAACTGCAGCGGCACCACGCCCATGCCGATGAGGTTCGAACGGTGGATGCGCTCGAAGCTCTGGGCGATGACGGCGCGGACGCCGAGCAGGCGCGTGCCCTTGGCCGCCCAGTCGCGCGAGGAGCCGGTGCCGTATTCCCTGCCGGCGAAGATCACCAGCGGCACGCCTTCGGCCTCGTACTTCATGGCCGCATCGTAGATCGGCATCTGCGTACCGTCCGGATAGTGGCGGGTCACGCCGCCTTCCACGCCCGGCACCATCTGGTTCTTGATGCGAATGTTGGCGAAGGTGCCGCGCATCATCACCTCGTGATGGCCGCGCCGCGCGCCGTAGGAGTTGAAGTCGAGCTTCTCGACGCCGCGCGACTGCAGATAGGCGCCGGCCGGCGACGAGGCCTTGATGTCACCGGCGGGCGAGATGTGGTCGGTGGTGATCGAGTCGAGGAAGAGTCCGAGGATGCGCGCGCCCTCCACATCCTTCACCGGCGCCGGCGTCATGGTGAGGTCATCGAAGTAGGGCGGATTCGCCACATAGGTGGAGGCCGCATCCCAGGCATAGTTCATGCCCTTCGTCACCTTGATCTTGCGCCACTGCGCATCGCCCTTGAAGACGTCCTTGTAGCGCTTGGCGAAGGCCTTGCGCGTCACGTTCTTGCGGACGAAGTCGCCGATCTCCTTGGCCGTTGGCCAGATGTCCCTCAGATAGATGGGCTTGCCCGTCTTGTCGTGGCCGAGCGGGTCGGTGGCGAGATTGACGTTCAGCGATCCGGCCAGCGCATAGGCGACAACCAGCGGCGGGGACGCCAGATAGTTGGCGCGCACATCGGGGTTCACGCGGCCTTCGAAGTTGCGGTTGCCCGACAGCACGGCCGCGGCCACCAGATCATTCTTGCGGATCGCCTCAGAGATGTTCTCGGGCAGCGGGCCGGAGTTGCCGATGCAGGTGGTGCAGCCATAGCCCACGAGGTTGAAGCCGATCTTGTCGAGATCCTTCTGGAGGCCCGAGGAGGCGAGATACTCGGTCACCACCTGCGAGCCGGGCGCCAGCGAGGTCTTGACCCAGGGCTTCGAGGCAAGCCCCTTCTTCACCGCATTGCGCGCCAGGAGGCCGGCGCCGATCATCACGCTCGGATTGGAGGTATTGGTGCAGGACGTGATGGCGGCGATCACCACGTCGCCATGGCCCAGGTCGGAATTGGCACCCTCCACCTTCACCCGGCGGCCCAGTTCTTCGGCCTTCTTGAACTCGTCGGCCATGACCTTGGCGAAACCGGTGGCGGCCTCGGCCAGCACAACACGGTCCTGCGGCCGCTTCGGTCCGGCAATGGAGGGAACGACACTGCCGAGATCGAGCGTCAGCGTGTCGGTGAATTCCGGATCCGCTGCCTTGGGCGTCCAGTACATGTCCTGGGCCTTGGCATATTTTTCGACCAGCGCCACCTGCTGCGAGGCGCGCGCCGTGCCCTTGAGATAGGCGATGGTCTCGGCATTGATCGGGAAGAAACCGCAGGTGGCTCCATATTCCGGCGCCATGTTTGCGATGGTGGCCATGTCCTCGAGCGAGAGATGCGCGAGGCCCGGCCCGTAGAACTCCACGAACTTGCCGACCACGCCCTTCTTGCGCAGCATCTGGGTGACGGTGAGCACGAGATCGGTGGCCGTGGTGCCCTCGGACAGCGCGCCCGTCAGCTTGAAGCCGATGACTTCGGGAATCAGCATGGAGATGGGCTGGCCCAGCATGGCGGCTTCCGCCTCGATGCCGCCGACGCCCCAGCCCAGCACGGCCAGGCCGTTGACCATGGTGGTGTGCGAGTCGGTGCCGACCAGCGTGTCGGGATAGGCATAGGTGACCTTCTTGCCCTTCACCTTCTCCTCGCGGGTCCACACGGTGCGGGCGAGATATTCGAGATTCACCTGATGGCAAATGCCGGTGCCGGGCGGCACGACGCGGAAATTGTCGAAGGCACCCTGGCCCCACTTGAGAAAAGTGTAGCGCTCGCCGTTGCGGTCGTATTCGAGATTGACGTTGGCCTTGAAGGCCTTCGAACTGGCGAAGAAGTCCACCATCACCGAGTGGTCGATGACGAGATCGACCGGCGCCAGCGGATTGATCTTCTTCGGATCCTTGCCCAGGCCCTTCATCGCGTCGCGCATCGCGGCGAGATCGACCACGGCGGGCACGCCGGTGAAGTCCTGCATCAGCACGCGGGCCGGGCGGAAGGCGATCTCCTTCTCGTCCCTGCCGCGGTTCTTGAGCCAGCGGGCGATGCCCACGATATCGTCCTTGGTGACCGAGCGTCCGTCCTCGAAGCGCAGCAGGTTTTCCAGCAGTACCTTCAGCGAATAGGGCAGGTTCGAAATGCCCTTGAGGCCGTTCTTCTCGGCGGCCTTCAGGCTGAAATAGGTATAGGTCTTCGCACCGACCTTGAGGGTCTTCTTGGACTTGAAGCTGTCGAGGGACATCGGGGCCTCATGATGCTGGGGATTTGGCGTGAGCCTATAGTATCTTTTGCACTGCAACACCAGTGCAACATAGGGCGTAAGCGGCCCTTCAGCCGAGTTCCAGCGTGCCGACCGCCTGCAGCGTTCCATCCTGTCGCGGCGGCGTGCCGCGATACATGCGCGCTGTCGGAAAACTGGGCACGAGGCCGGCCGCAGAGAGCCGGTCGCGCAAGGCCTGATTCTGGGCGGGGACATCGATCATGGCCGCAGGCGAGCCGAGAACGCCTGCCGCTGCCCGGATGAGCCGCATGGCGGCATCCGCATCGGGCGCCACCACCGGCCCGATCTTGATGCCGGCATGGCAGAGACGGACGGTGGCATAACCGGCCACCTCTCCGCCCTCGTGCAGCACCAGGGTGCGCCGCCGCGCGCCGGGTGCGATCCAAGCCACGAGGAAGGCCTTGCGGTCATAGCCATTGGCCGACCGGTCCAGTTCCGTGATGCGCGAGGTATCGGCCGCCACGGCGGGCCGCACGGCCGCATCCTGCAGGCCTGGCACGTCACCCTGCATGCGCAAGGTGGAACCGGCCGAGATGAAGCCCGACTTGCGGTAATTGTCCTGCTGGGCCGGAACGCCATCGAGACCCAGCGTGCGGTTGCCCGCATGCGCCAGCGCATGCTGCCAGAGACCATAGGCGATGCCGCGTCCCCGGAACGAAGGCTGGCAGAGGTAGAGGCCCAGGAACGCGAAGGTATCGTCGTGATTGACCACCGAGATGGCCGCAGCGGGCCGGCCATCGACCTCGGCGAGAAAGTAGCCCAGCGGATCGGCAGCCCAGAAGGGCGGCGCATCGTCGAGGCCGGGATTCCAGCCCTCGATGCGCGCCCAGTCCAGGATCATCGCGAGTTCGGCTTCGCGCGCGATTCTCGCCCCGACATTCATGAGGCGTCCCTCAGATGCGGCGCTCCACCATCATTTTCTTGATCTCGGCAATGGCCCTTGCCGGCGACAGGCCCTTGGGGCAGGCCTTGGCGCAGTTCATGATGGTGTGGCAGCGATAGAGCCGGAAGGGATCCTCGAGATTGTCCAGGCGCTCGCCCGTGGATTCATCGCGCGAGTCGATGAGCCAGCGATAGGCCTGCAGCAGCACGGCGGGACCAAGATAGCGGTCGCCGTTCCACCAGTAGGACGGGCAGGAGGTGGAGCAGCAGGCGCAGAGGATGCATTCGTAGAGCCCGTCGAGCTTGGCGCGGTCCTCCTTGGACTGGCGCCACTCGGTCTGCGGTTCGGGCGTCGTGGTCTTGAGCCAGGGCTCGATCGAGCGATGCTGCGCATAGAAGCGCGTGAGGTCGGGCACCAGGTCCTTGATCACCGGCATGTGCGGCAAGGGATAGATGCGGACATCGCCCTTGACGTCCGCGCAGGACTTCAGACAGGCCAGCGTGTTGGTGCCGTCGATGTTCATGGCGCAGGAGCCGCAGATGCCTTCGCGGCAGGAGCGGCGGAAGGTGAGCGTCGGGTCCTGCTCGTTCTTGATCTTGATCAGCGCGTCCAGCACCATTGGCCCGCACTTGTCCATGTCGAGCGTGTAGGTGTCGACCTGCGGGTTCTTCCCGTCATCGGGGTTCCAGCGGTAGATCCGGAAATCCCGGAGCCGCTTGCCCTGGGGCTTGGGCCAGACCTTGCCGGGCTGGACCCTGGAGTTCTTGGGAAGGACGAATTCAGCCATTGGAATGATCCGAGTCAGATTTCACCCCCGCCCGCGGCGAGAGCGAAGAGAAATTCATGTTGAGCGCGGCAGGCATCAATACACCCGCGCCTTGGGCTTGATGTAGGCGATGTCGTCGCTCAGCGTGTAGTCGTGCACGGGGCGATAGCCGAGGGTGACCTTCTTCTTGTCGCGGTCGGCCCAGGACAGGGTATGTTTCATCCAGGTCTTGTCGTCGCGGTTGGGGAAGTCCTCGCGGGCATGCGCTCCGCGGCTCTCCTCGCGGGCAAGGGCGCCCGCCACCGTGGCGGCGGCCTGCAGCATGAGGTTCTCGAATTCCAGCGTCTCGACAAGGTCGCTGTTCCACACCAGCGAGCGGTCGGTGACGCGGATATCGTCGGCGGCCTGCCAGACCTCGTCGAGGCGCGCAACGCCTTGCGCCAGCGTCTCGCCGGTCCGGAACACCGCGGCATCGTCCTGCATGATGCGCTGCATGCGCCCGCGCAGCTCCGCCGTGGACGTCTTGCCATCGGCAAAGCGGTAGCGGTCGAGCCGCGCGATGGAATACTCGCCCGCACCGGCAGGTAGATCCGCATGCGGAGAATTGGCCTTCGTCAGTTCCGCGCAGCGCAGGCCCGCGGCCCGGCCGAAGACCACGAGGTCGATGAGCGAGTTCGATCCCAGCCGGTTGGCGCCGTGCACCGAGACGCAGGCCGCCTCGCCAACCGCGAAGAGCCCTGGCACCACGCGCTCATGGTCCTTCCTGTCGCCGGCCAGAACTTCGCCCAGATAGTTCGTGGGGATTCCGCCCATGTTGTAGTGCACCGTGGGCAGGATCGGGATCGGCTCGCGCGTCACGTCCACGCCCGCGAAGATCTTGGCCGATTCCGAAATCCCGGGCAGGCGCTCTGCCAGCACCTTGGGATCGAGATGCTCGAGATGCAGGTGGATGTGATCCTTGCCCTCGCCGTGGCCGCGGCCTTCGCGGATCTCGATGGTCATCGAGCGTGAGACCACGTCGCGCGAGGCGAGGTCCTTGGCGGAAGGCGCATAGCGTTCCATGAAACGCTCGCCCGCCGAATTCGTCAGATAGCCGCCCTCGCCGCGCGCGCCCTCGGTGATGAGGCAGCCCGCGCCATAGATGCCGGTCGGATGGAACTGCACGAATTCCATGTCCTGGCAGGGAAGCCCGGCGCGCAGGACCATGGCATTGCCGTCGCCGGTGCAGGTATGGGCCGAGGTGGCCGAGAAATAGGCGCGGCCATAGCCGCCGGTGGCGAGAATGGTCTGGTGCGCGCGGAAGCGGTGAATGGACCCGTCCTCCATGTTCATCGCCATGAGGCCACGGCAGGCGCCATTCTCCATGATGAGGTCGAGCGCGAAATACTCGATGAAGAACTCGGTCGAATAGCGCAGGCTCTGGCCATAGAGCGTGTGAAGCATGGCATGGCCGGTGCGGTCGGCGGCTGCACAGGTGCGCTGCACCGGCGGGCCATCGCCGAAATTCATCATGTGGCCGCCGAAGGGCCGCTGGTAGATGCGCCCGTCCTCGGTGCGCGAGAAGGGCATGCCGAAATGCTCGAGCTCATAGACCGCGGTCGGCGCATTGCGGCAGAGATATTCGATGGCGTCCTGGTCGCCCAGCCAGTCGGCGCCCTTGACCGTGTCGTACATGTGCCAGCGCCAGTCGTCGGCGCCCATGTTGGCGAGCGAGGCGGCGATGCCGCCCTGGGCGGCGACCGTGTGCGAACGCGTGGGGAAGACCTTCGAGATGCAGGCCGTCT
>JBGSNJ010000209.1:0-2399 GCA_041739715.1 Aestuariivirga sp. | reverse complement strand
CATGCAGGACGCGGTCCAGGTCTTCGCGGCTGAGCACATCGTGGACCCGGTCCACAATGGCCTCGAGCGCGGGCACTTCCGACAACTTCAGGTGCCGATCTGCCGTCAAAAGTTGATCGCGCGCCATGGCCTCGGAGAGGTCCGGCGGAAACTCAACAGTCTCCATCGCAACAGAGACGGCCCGCGCGAGATCGCGCTCTGCCTCCAACCAGAGGACTTTGGCTACGGGATCCTCCTGCGATGTCCAGGACGCAAGCTGTCCTTCACTCCGTTCGGCCCCGCTGAACCGCGCGACCATCTCGGCCACAGAGGTGCCGGCAGAGGTGAGATCATCTTCGCGCAGGGAGAAAATTGCGCTCAGCCGTTCGCCAACCTCTTCGCGCATATGGGCGAGGGTCGCACGCAAACCCGCGTCCAGCGACAGGCCCTCTGCCGATCCATGCTCGAGCCGTGCCAGTGTGGCGAGAGTTGGATGGAAATATGGGTCGTCGTCATGGCTGGCCGCGCGCGCGTGTTCCGCCAGGAGGATGTTCTCTGGCGCGAGCGGCAGCGATGTCCGGGCCTGCTCTGCAAAGCTGCGCTCCAGATCAACACGCTCGGGCGACGGCTCCATGGCGCGGATGGAGTCCCAGGCCTCGGCCGCTGCAGCGATCATTTCGGCGCGGGCGGCCTCAATTCTGGCAGCGGCATCGCCTTCATCGTGAAGTGAGAGATCTGGCATCTGGGGCAGTCCTTGTCTAAGGGCATCGGCGGAGGCACCAAGCGCCTCGGAAAGCCGTGTGAGAAAACTCTTGGCCGTACCGGGCTCGCCGCCGGGTCCGGCTGCGATGGCGGCAATCTGGCCGAGCGCGTCGTAATCGCGGGCGTAATCCTGCAATGCCTCCAGCCGTCTGGCGCGCTCGGCATCCGAAAGGGGCGCCGGGGCAGACGGTCTGGACGCCCCCGACGCATGTGCGCCCCTCATCTCGGCATCATGGGCGGCATTCTCGATCAGCCCCCGCGACAGGCGCGATGTGGCAACGATATTCAGCCCATGCTCTTGGCTAATATCGGCATGAAGCTCGCGCATGATGTCGAAATTCAACTCGGAATAGCGGCAGATCGACAGAAAGCGCCCCTCTTCGATGCCGTGCTTTTCCACCACGAAATGGGCATGAACGTGGTCGGTATCCTTGTGCAGGGCCGCGACATAGCGCCAGACATCGCCATAATCGCCGGAACCGAAGACTTCCTGCCCCCATTCCCGGGCAATGGTCTGGGCCTGTTCGACATCGGTGCCGCGCGGAAAACTCAGGACGATATGGTCGGTATGGCCGCGCTTGGGCGCACCGCGCCAGGACGACGACCAGCCTTCGGCGACGCTTTTCGTTTTGGCCGGATCAAAATCGCGCTCGTAGCCTGCGAGATTGCACCAAGTGCTTTGCACGCCTTCCTCGCGCGCCACATAGTCCAGCAGTCGCTTCAACTCCTGCGGGGTGCGGGCACTGCCACCCGCGATGCGCTTGACCACGGATTGCCAGCTGCGCGGCGCGGATGCATTGTGCAAGAGCCCCCGCGTCCGGCGCTGCCCGGAGGTGCCCAGTCGATCTGGCCCGCCTCCACCACCACCGCCGCGGCGCTTGCCATCCAGAACATGGCCGAGAACGAGATCTTCAACACTCTGCCCCGTCATTGCGACGCCTCCGCCGGTGCCGTGTGTCCGGAAACGGATGCGACAGCGGCACCGATGGGCAGCGCCTGATGACTGCCAAGGGCCGAGACCAGCAGGACGATCCCTTCGGAGACCTCATCGACGCGGGCCGCGACCTTGCGCACCAGTGCCGTGTCGCCTTGGTTCCACTTCAGCTTTCCGGACGCCCCCAGCCGTGCGAGCTGGTTCAGGTTGTTGCCGACCGCAGCAAGTTCACGCCGGGCAGCAGAAATGCCCGCAAGCTCGTCTGCCTGCAAGACCAGCAGACCGCTTGCCTGTTTGACCAGATGCCTGACGGCCTCGGAAACCGTGAGCCCACTTGCATCGGCGACCGCCTGAAACGCTGCCCGCTCGCCTTGGGTGACGCGGATGTTCAGCTTCACATCCAGCCGCAGGGCCTGATGCCGATCCATCGCGCCCTTGATCCGCGCCAGAGACTGCCGGGAGCGGCCAAGGGCGGCCGCGACCACCGCAATGCTTTCGCCAGCAGCAAACCGCGCCTGGATGGCGGTGACCTCTGCGGCTGAAAGACGAAGTCGCGGCATTGTTTCATTACACCAGTATTGAAGACATATCGCATCATGTACCACACACCACCGTTCCTGCCAACCGTCCTCACCGGCCGGTTTCCGCTCCTCCGAAGAGGAGCCCGCGCGCGGAAACCGGACAGCCGGTGAGGACACGATATGTCGTCAGGGGTTGGCGGCTT
>JBGSNJ010000149.1:0-6001 GCA_041739715.1 Aestuariivirga sp. | reverse complement strand
AATGCTGGCGCTGCAGCTCGTCTTCGCGCCACTGGCGCGCGCCGGAACCTTCTTCGGCAATGTCGTCTGGAGCGGCGGCCATCTCGCGTCGCTGGCAGCTGTCCGCGAGGGCAGGGCGGATGTCTGCGCCATCGATTCCGTCTGCGTCGGGCTTGCCCGGCGCTACCGGCCGCGCGACATGGAAGGCCTGGTCGAAATCGCCCGCTCTCCGCTTGTGCCGGGCCTGCCCTACGTGACCAATGCCTCAGATGCCGAAACGATCCGAAAGGGCGTATTCTCGGCCTTTGCCGATCCATCGCTTCAGGGTGCGCGCGATCACCTCTTCTTGTCTGGCGTCTCGATGCCCGGGCCGTCAGTCTACGACCGGATCCTCGATCTCGAGGCCCGGATGAAACATGCCGGAGGATTGAAGCTGCCATGATCGACCTGCACACCTGGAACACGCCCAACGGCAAGAAGATCTCGATCGCGCTGGAAGAGATGGGCCTTGCCTACAAGGTCCGTCCCGTCAACATCGGCAAGGATGAACAGTTCCAGCCGTCCTTCCTCGAGATCTCGCCCAACAACAAGATACCTGCCATCGTCGATCACGAGACTGGCGACAGTGTCTTCGAATCCGGTGCCATCCTCATGTATCTGGGCGAAAAGAGCGGCCTGTTCTATTCCACAGAACGCAAGACCCGCATCAGGATTCACGAGTGGCTGATGTGGCAGATGTCGGCAGTCGGACCCATGCTGGGCCGGGCGCACTACTTTCTGAAGTACAATCCCGAAAAGGCTCCGTTCGCCGAAGCGTGGTTCTCGGCCGAAGCACTCCGCATCTACGGCATTCTCGACCGGCTTCTCGCCCGGCAGCCTTTCATGTGCGGCGACTATTCCATCGTCGACATGGCCACCTGGCCCTGGATCGCACGCCATGAGTGGCAACGCATCGAGCTGTCGCGCTTTCCGCATGTCAGGCGCTGGTACCTGGATATAGCCGCGCGGCCGGCTGTGCAGCGCGGCTACAAGGTGCCTGATCCTTCGGCGGAGATTCCGATTCCGGCCTAGCTGCGCGCGGGAACGCTTTCGTTTGGAGCAGGCCGCGCCTTGACGAACTCGTCGCGGATCTCGCAATGCAGCGCCAGCGCATGCAGCTTGGGATACTTCGCGGCCGGAAAGGTGTCCGGCACCCGGATCTTGAGGTAACCGATCATGCAGCCAACCGAGACGTCCGCCTGGCTCATGTGACTGTCGAAGAACCATGGCACGCCGCAGTCATGTTCGAGGCGATCGAGGGCGGCGCCGATCTGCGACAGGCAGCGCTGCTCATAGTCCTTCGACAGCGACTTGCCGGGATGGAAATAGCGCTCGAAGAACAGGCTTACGGCCTTGTCGCAGGTGCCCATGGCCAGGGCCGCCACCTGCAGCACCTTGCGCCGCTGCGGTCCATGTGCAGGCGTGAGCGCGCGGGCGGGGCCTGCCATCTCGTCCAGGGCGTCGATGATGGCGCCCGAGTCGATCAACGTCTCGCCGCCCTCAAGGATGAGCGAGGGCACGCGGATGAGCGGATTGATCTTCTGCATCGCCTTGGCGTCGCCGAAGACCGACATCGTGTTCCGCGTGAAGGGCATATGGTAGTGATGGAGCGTCACCGCCACCCGGCGCACGAAGGGAGAGTCATACTGGCCGACGAGGATCATGACCTGATCATCCTCCAATCAGGCGAGCCGCTCAAGCGCCTTCTCGCGTCCGATCAGCGGCAGCAGGTGAGCGAGTTCCGGTCCGTGGTCCAGCCCGGTGAGCGCGAGGCGCAGCGGCATGAAGAGCCCGCGTCCCTTGCGGTCCGTCCTGGCCTTCACCGCATCGGTCCAGCGCTTCCAGGTCGTCTCGTCCCAGGGGTCGTCCGGCAGCAGGCTGCGTGCAGCGTTCACGAAGGCGCGGTCATCGGGGGCGATGACGGGTTTGATTCCGTTTGTGACGATATTTTCCCAAGTTACTGAATCGGATAGTCTTTCGATGTTGCCGCGGATGGCAAGCCAGAACCTCTCCGAGGCGTCCGGCAGGCGGTCGGCGACGGCGCTCCAGGGCAGGTGGTGCAGCAGCTTTGCGTTGAGGTGGAGCAGTTCCGCCTCGTCGAAGCGGGCCGGCGCGCGTGAGAGCTTGGCGAGATCGAAGCCCGCCACGAGCTCGGTATAGTCTGCACACGGATGAATGTTGTCACTGGTGCCAAGCAGTGCTGCATGGCTCACCACGGCCATGGCCTCCAGTCCCTGCTCGCGCATTGCACCGATCGAGAGAGAGCCCAGCCGCTTCGACAGGCCCTTGCCATCGGCACCGATCAGGAGGCTGTGGTGGGCATAAGACGGAACGGCGCCGCCAAGGGCCTCGGTGATCTCGATCTGCACTGCGGTATTCACGACGTGATCTTCGCCGCGGATCACATGGGTAATGCCGAAGTCGATGTCGTCGATGACCGAGGGAAGCGTATAGAGATAGCTGCCGTCCTCGCGGATCAGTACCGGATC
Organism: Aestuariivirga sp.; assembly: GCA_041739715.1. Lineage (GTDB taxonomy): Bacteria > Pseudomonadota > Alphaproteobacteria > Rhizobiales > Aestuariivirgaceae > Aestuariivirga. The sequence continues at coordinate 3,494 of JBGSNJ010000149.1, read as the reverse complement.
CGAGAGCGTCGAGGTGTCGATCAGCTGCGGCCCACGGATGAGATCGTCCCATTTCACCACGCGGCCGTCGAGCCTGAAGCGCCAGTGGGGCTTGCGTCCTTCGGCCGCCAGCCTGGCGCGATCGTCATCGGTCAGTTTCAGGGCTGCGCGGTCATAGACCGGTGGCAGGCCACGCGCCAGTTGCCGCTTGCGGCGCCGGTCGAGTTCGTCGGCCGTTTCGTAGCAGGCATAGAGCCGCCCTGCCTTGCGCAGCCGGTTGGCCACCTCGTCGTAATGCGCAAAGCGTTTCGACTGCCACTCCACGCGGTCGGGCAGAATGCCCATCCAGGCCAGGTCGGCGGCGATGCCATCCGCGAAGGCGGCGGTGGAGCGGGCCGTGTCGGTATCGTCGTAGCGCAGCACGAATTGGCCGCCGCCTTTCCTGGCCATGAGCCAGTTGAGAATGGCGGTGCGGGCATTGCCGATGTGAATTCGACCGGTGGGCGAGGGGGCAAAGCGGACGATGCTTGTCATGCGGGCAAGCGCTAATCCCAACCATCACCGGCGTCAATGAGGCAGTCCGCTGACCGGGGCTTGTGCGTGGGCCCGCGTTTGCTATTCCAGAGATCTGTCAGGGAGAACATGCCGTGAAGCAGCGCCGTCTGGGCCGGAATGGCCCGCTGGTCGGAGAAGTGGGGTTCGGGGCCATGAGCTTCGGCGGCTTCTTCGGCCCGACCGACATGGCCACCAGCCATCGCACCCTCGACCAGGCCCTTGAGCTGGGTGTCACCCATCTCGACACCGCCATGATCTACGGTCCGCACACATCCGAGGAATTCATCGGCGCCTATTTCAGCAAGAACCCTGCAGCAAAGAAGCGCTTCGTGGTTGCCACCAAGGGCGGCATCGCCATCAATCCGCGGGGTTTCGACAACTCGCCCGCCTTTCTGCGCGACTGCCTCGAAGGCTCGCTCAGACGGCTTGGCGTGGATCACGTCGCACTCTATTACGTTCACCGGCGCGACCATTCCCTTCCCATCGAGGAGGTCACCGGCGTACTGGCCGATCTCGTGCGCGAGGGCAAGATCGGCGCGATCGGCTACTCCGAGATCTCGCCCGCGTCGCTGGAGCGTGCCGCCAAGGTTCACCCGGTCGCTGCCGTGCAGAGCGAATACTCGCTCTGGTCGCGTCAGCCCGAGCTCGGCATGCTGCAAGCCTGCGCCCGCCTCGGCACCAGCTTCGTTGCCTTTTCGCCCGTCGCCCGCGGCATGCTCACCGACGTTCCGCTCGATCCGCCATCCTTTGCGGACATTGATTTCCGGAAGGGAAATCCGCGCTTCACGGAACCCAACTTCGCCTGGAACGTCGAACGGATCGCGGCCTTCAAGTCCTTCGCGCGGCAGCGGGGCTGGACCACGGCTGCGCTTGCCATCGCCTGGACCCTGCGTCAGGGCGAGCATGTCATTCCCATTCCCGGCACGCGGTCACCCGACCATCTTGCCGAGAATGCTGCTGCCACCGGCATCGTGCTCGGCGAAGAGGATATGCGCGAGATCGACCGCATCCTTTCGCCCGGATTCGCGCATGGGCACCGCTATTCGGAGCAGCAGCTGAAGGGCGTGGAGCAATTCTGCTGAGGGTCAGCGCCCGTCGCGGAATCCGTTGGTGATCGGATAGCGCCGGTCGCGGCCGAAGTTGCGCCGCGTGATCTTGACGCCCGGTGCGGCCTGCCGCCGCTTGTATTCGGCAACATAGAGCATGTGCTGAACCCGTTTCACCAGCGCTTCGTCGTGGCCCCGCGCCGTGATCTCGGCCATCGACAGCTCGTTCTCCACGAGGCCCTGCAGGATGTCGTCCAGAACGTCATAGGGCGGAAGCGAATCCTGGTCCTTCTGATTCTCGCGCAGCTCTGCGGTTGGGGCCTTGGTGATGATGCGCTCTGGGATAACCAAGCCCAGGGTATTGCGCCAGGCCGCCAGCTTGTAGACCGCCGTCTTGTAGACATCCTTGATCGGATTGTAGCCACCATTCATGTCGCCATAGAGCGTGGCATAACCCACCGACATCTCTGACTTGTTGCCGGTGGTCAGCACCATGGCGCCAAACTTGTTGGATATCGCCATCAGGATCACGCCGCGCGCGCGTGACTGCAGGTTCTCCTCGGTGATGCCGCTGGGCGTTCCTTCGAACAGCGGCTTCAAGGCCGAGAGAAAGCCTTCGACAGGTTCCTTGATCGGCACAATGTCATAGCGAACACCGAGCCGCCTGGCGCAGTCCTCGGCATCCACGAGGCTGTCGCGGCTGGTATAGGCGTAGGGCATCATCACGCAGTGCACGCGCTCCGGCCCTAGTGCATCCACCGCCATCGCGGCGACCACCGCCGAGTCGATTCCACCCGAGAGTCCCAGCACCACGCCAGGAAAGCGGTTCTTGAGCACATAGTCGCGCAGGCCCAGCACGCAGGCCTTCCAGGTCTCCTCCTCCGCTTCGGGGAGCCTTGCAATGTCACCCGGCTGCATGCGCCAGCCACCGGAATCGCGCCGCCATTCGGTGAGGGCGAGGCCCTCCTCGAATATCGGCATCTGCAGGGCGAGCGACCGGTCGGCATTGAGCACGAAGGAAGCGCCGTCGAAGACGAGCTCGTCCTGTCCGCCCACCTGGTTGAGGTAGACGAGCGGCAGACCGGTCTCGGTCACCCGCGCCACCACCAGATTGAGGCGTACATCGTCCTTGTTTCCCTCGAAGGGCGAGCCGTTCGGCACCAGCAGGATCTCGGCACCGGTTTCGGCCAGCGTCTCGCAGGACTCCTCGGTCCAGATATCCTCGCAGATGGGCACGCCAAGCCGCACGCCCTTGAAGGAGATGGGTCCAGGCGCGGGGCCGGCATCGAAGACCCGCTTTTCGTCGAAGACGCCGTAGTTGGGGAGGTCATGCTTGTAGCGCAGCGTCTCGATCCGGCCATTGGCGAGCAGCGCAACAGCATTGTAGAGCCTGCTTCCGTCTCGCCAGGGCAGTCCCATGAGGATGGCGGGACCGGACGCCGTGTCGCGCGCGAGGTCTTCCACGGCGATCCTGCATTTCTCCACGAAGGACGGGCGCAGCACCAGATCCTCCGGCGGATAGCCGCAGATGAAGAGCTCCGGAAACAATATCAGATCGGCTCCGGCGCTCTTTGCCAGCGCATCGCGCGCCTTTGCCAGATTGGCGTTGATGGCGCCAACGGTCGGGTTGAGCTGCGCCAGTGCGATGATGAGCCTGTCGGTCATGGCGCGGTCTTAGCGGATTGGCCGGGCGCCTTCAATTGCGCGCCGTTGACGGCGGCAACACAATTGCGCATGAGAGGCCGATGATCCCCGCCTTTCTCTCCCGGTCTGGCCCGGTTGCTGCAGCGGTCTGTATGGTCCCCAGGCGCCGCCATCGGGCATATGGCCGTTGCGCGATTCCCAGACAAGCGCGGGGGCGGGGGCTGGCATGACGCGCATCTGCATCTTCGGCGCCGGCGCGATCGGCGGCTA
>JBGSNJ010000146.1:0-7274 GCA_041739715.1 Aestuariivirga sp. | reverse complement strand
CGTGAAGTCCGCGATCGCGTTCAGTGGCTCCCCGATCAACAGGAGCAGCCGTCCACGCTCGAAGGCCGCATCTGCATGCCCCGGATCCGAGTCCAGTGCGGCCGTGAAGCTGGCCATTGCGCCCACCACGTCATTGGCCGCCCTAGCGGCAAGTCCCTTGCGGTAATCCTCCTCAGGCCCGGCCGATGCCGCCGTTGTGGCGGCAAGGAACGCGGCCGCGATGAAAACCTGAAGGAGGCATGTCAGCCGCATCGGGATCAGCCCCAGCGGAAGACGACAAAGGCCCAGCAGAGGGAGATCGCCAGGCCGCCCCACAGTGGCTCGCCATAGAAGGCCAGCCAGGCCAGGAAGATGAAGCAGCTACCGAGTAGGGTGATGAACAGGCGGTCGCCGCGTGTCGTGTCGAGGCCAAAGATGCCCCGGCGGGGGCTTCCGCCAGGGACATAGTACTCCCAGACTCCCATGGCCGCGATCGACCCGAAGATGAAGATGAAGAACAGGGCCGTCTGCCAGGTCCAGGCCATCCAGGCTAGATCGAATATGCCTCCTGCGCCAGTCATGCGGCCTCCTCAGACGCGACCCAGGGCAAAGCCCTTGGCAATGTAGTTGCGCACGAAATAGATGACGATGGCTCCCGGTATCAGCGTCAGCACGCCGGCCGCCGCCAGCAATCCCAGCTCATAGCCGGAGGCGCTTGAGGTCTTGGTCATGGCCGCCACGATGGGCTTGGCCGCAACCGAGGTCAGGTTCTTCGCCAGCAGCATTTCGACCCAGGAAAACATGAAGCAGAAGAAGGCTGCAACACCAATGCCGGCCGAGATGGTGGGCAGGAATATCTTGATGAAAAAGGCCGGGAACGAATAACCGTCCACATAGGCGGTCTCGTCCAGTTCCTTGGGAACTCCCGACATGAAGCCTTCGAGGATCCAGACCGCCAGTGGAATGTTGAAGAGCGTGTGCGCCAGAGCCACCGCCAGATGCGTGTCAAACAGCCCGACCGAGGAGTAAAGCTGAACGAAGGGCAGAACGAAGACGGCAGGCGGCGCCATGCGGTTCGACAGCAGCCAGAAGAACAGATGCTTGTCGCCGAGAAACCTGTAGCGAGAAAAGGCATAGGCGGCTGGCAGCGCCACCGCGACCGAGAGCACCGTATTGATGCAAACGTAGATGAGGGAATGCACATAGGCCATGTACCAGGTGGGATCGGTCAGGATCGTCCGGTAGCTGTCGAGGGTGAATTCGCGCGGAAACGCGGTGAAGCCGCCAAGGATCTCGTTGGTCGTCTTGAACGACATGTTCAGCAGCCAGTAGATCGGCAACATCAAGAAGATGATGTAGGCGATTGGAACGAGGTAGCGCTTCTTCATCACTTGGCCTCCGAGCGCATCATGAGCGTGTAAAACAGCCAGCTCAACAGCAGGATGATCAGGAAGTAGACGATCGACATGGCAGCCGCAGGCCCCAGATCGAAGCCGCCGAGCGCCTTCTGCACCAGGTCGATGGACAGGAATTTCGTTGTGCTGCCGGGGCCGCCACCTGTGAGGACGATGACTTCCGTGTAGATCATGAAGGAATCCATGAAGCGCAGCAGGATGGCGATGGTCAGAACGTGCTTCAGCTTCGGCAGTTGGATGTAGCGGAAGACGGCCCAGGGGCCTGCGCCATCGACGCGGGCCGCCTGGTAGTAGGCATCGGGTATGGAGACAAGTCCGGCATAGCAAAGAAGCACCACCAGCGACGTCCAGTGCCAGACATCCATGAGGATCACGGTAAACCAGGCCGAGACCGGTTGCCGCGTATAGTTGAACGGAATGCCGAGGGCGTTGAGACCCTTGCCCAGAAGCCCGATGTCCGGCAGCGCCATGATGTTCCACATCGAGCCCACCACGTTCCACGGCACCAGCAGGGGCAGGGACATCAGCACCAGGCAGACCGACACCCATGGGCCGCTGCGCGGCATGCAGAGCGCAATGACAAGCCCGAGCGGAATCTGGATCACCAGCACGGTCGCCGTGAAGATGATCTGGCGCTGCAGTGAATCGATGAACTGGTCGTCATGCAGTAACTGCTTGAACCACGTCGTGCCGGACCAGAAGAACTCGTTGTTGCCAAAGGTCTCCTGGACCGAATAGTTCACCACCGTCATCAACGGAATGAGGGCGTTGAAGGCCACCATGGCGAAGACGGGCAGGACCAGCCACCAGGCGCGGTTGTTCACCGTCTTGTTCATGGTTTCGCTCCCGCGATCCAGCCATCTTCATAGATCTGCGTGTGCGCAGGATCGAAGACGAGATGCGTGTGGCCTTCGGGTACCATGTCGCCTTCCTTGACGAGGAGCTTCACCATGTGGCCGCCACAGCGAGTCTCGACGATGCGGAAGCGGCCGGCATCCGAGACGCGCGTGACCTCCGCCGGGAGGCCGCCCCGGGAGATCGAGACGAACTCGGGGCGCACGCCAATCTCGGTGCGACCCTTGCCTGTCGCCGCCGCGCCGTTGTCTACCGCGATGGTCTTGCCGGCAAAGTGGGCTTTCCCGCCTTTCACTTCGCAGGGAAGAACGTTCATACCCGGAGAGCCGATGAAGTGGCCGACAAAGGTGTGCTGCGGTTTTTCAAAGAGTTCCACCGGCGTCCCCGACTGCACAACCTCGCCCAGATTCATCACCACGACCTGATCAGCGAATGTCAGGGCCTCGGTCTGGTCATGGGTGACATAGATCATGGTCCGCCGCGTACGCTGGTGAAGTTCCTTCAGCTTGGACCGGAGCTTCCACTTCAAGTGAGGATCGATGACCGTCAGCGGCTCGTCGAACATGATGACATTGACGTCGGCACGCACCAGACCGCGACCCAGCGAGATCTTCTGCTTCCCGTCGGCCGAGAGTCCGGAGGCGCGATTGGACAGGGTGCTGGACAGTTCCAACATCTCCGCGATCTCAGTCACGCGCGACTTGATTTCGGCCTCCGGCACCTGTCGGTTGCGCAACGGGAAGGCGAGGTTATCGTAGACCGTCATGGTGTCGTAGATGACCGGGAACTGGAAGACCTGTGCGATGTTCCGCTCTTCCGGCGAGGCGTGCGAAACATCGCGGCCGTTGAACAGGATCTTGCCTTCGGTCGGCGTCAGCAGGCCGGAGATCAGATTGAGCAGAGTTGTCTTGCCGCAACCAGAGGGGCCCAGCAGCGCGTAGGCGCCGCCGTCCTGCCAGGTCAGTGACAGGCGCTTCAGTGCATAGTCCTCGTCGGCCCCGGGGTTTGCTAGGTAGCTGTGCCGGAGGTTCTCGATGCGTATCTCTGCCATTATGACACCAGCTCACCCGATGGCAGGAAGAAGAGTCCGCGGTCGACCTCGACATGAAGCCTCGCCTGGGAGCCGACCTCGAAAGGATGGATGCCGTGAGACTGGGACACCCAGGTCTTGCCAGCAACACTCAGGTGAATGACGCTCTCGGAGCCGGAGAGTTCGGTAACCAGGACGCGGCCTTCGATTTCGCCTGTCTTGGCCTTGACCGGCAGGGGTGTGACATAGTGCGGGCGGACGCCAAAGATGTATCGGCCGTCAGGCAGGTTTTCGGCCGCACGCCCGGCGGGCCAAGACTGGTCACCGAAGACCGTCAGCTTGCTGCCGCGCTTTTCGACGTCGGCGATATTGATCGGCGGATCCGAAAAGACCTGGGCCGTGGTGAGGTCGCGGGGCGCACGATAGGTGGCTGATGTCGGCCCGAACTGGGTCACCCGGCCCTCATGAAGGGTGGCCGTGTTGCCGCCGAACAGCAGCGCCTCGGAGGGCTCGGTGGTGGCATAGACGACGATGGCGTTGCGGCCGGCGAAGAGCTTGGGCAGTTCGTCGCGCAGTTCCTCGCGCAGCTTGTAGTCGAGGTTGGCCAGCGGCTCATCCATCAGGATCAGGTCGGAGTCTTTAACGATGGCCCGCGCGATGGCGGTGCGCTGCTGCTGTCCTCCGGAGAGTTCCGAGGGCCTCCGCTTGAGCATGGGCTTCAAGCGGAGGAGTTCGGCTGCGGCGCCGACCCTCCGGTCGATTTCGGCGGCGCTCATGCCGGCCACTTTCAGCGGCGAAGCGATGTTGTCGTAGACCGTGAAGTTCGGATAGTTGATGAACTGCTGATAGACCATCGAGACATTGCGGCGTTGGACCGGAAGCCGTGTCACATCCTGACCGCGGAACCTGATGGTGCCCGAACTTGGCGACTGGATGCCAGCCATCAGTTGCATGAGCGTGGTCTTGCCGGAAAGGGTCGTGCCCAGCAGGACGTTGAATGAACCTTCCGGCAAGACGAGCGATGTGGGATGAATGTAGGTCTCTGCGCCCACACGCTTGGTGATGTCGATCAGTTCGAGGGACATGAGCCTGTGCTTCCAGCGCAAGTGAGCCGTAGCGGTCTGGCCGGAACGGCAGGGAAGAGGAGCGCGGGGGAGAGTACCCGCGCTCCTGACTAGAAAGCTATTCCTGCCAGCGCTTGACGATTTCCTCGTAAGCGATGGTTTGACCTGGCTCCTTCTCGTTCTCGAGCTTGGCCTTGGGGCCATCCGGCTTGCCGAGCCACTCGGACGGATCCTTGGGTTCCGCCAGACGGGGGCCGCAACCACCATAGGTGTTGTTGGCCTTGTCGGCGGCTTCCATGCGCTCCATCACCTGTTCCATTTCGCTGGCCAGACGGTCCATGGCTTCCTGCGGCGTGAAGGCGCCGGAGTTCACGTCACCGATCTGCTGCCACCAGAGTTGGGCGAGCTTCGGATAATCCGGCACGTTGATGCCGGTGGGCGACCAGCGCACACGGTCGGGCGAGCGATAGAACTCGACCAGACCGCCAAGCTTGGGCGCACGTTCCGTGAAGCTGTCATGCCGCACGGTGGAGTCGCGTATAAAGGTGAGCCCAACCTGACTCTTCTTCACGTCGACCGTCTTCGATACGACGAACTGGGCATAGAGCCACGCAGCCTTGGCGCGGTCTTCCGGCGTCGACTTCAGGATCGTCCACGATCCCACATCTTGATAACCGACCTTCTGGCCGTCCTTCCAGTAGGGACCGTGCGGCGAGGGGGCCATGCGCCACAGCGGATTGCCCTGGTCGTCGACCGTGTTGTTGCCTTCGGACTTCGGCGCAACCATCGAGGCGGTGAAGGCCGTGTACCAGAAGATCTGCTGGGCCACGTTGCCCTGCGCCAATGCTGGCAGCGACTGATAGAAGTCATAGTCGGCCGCACCCGGAGGGGCATACTTCCGGAGCCATTCATCCCACTTCGCGATGGCATAGACGGAAGCAGGGCCATTGGTTTCGCCGCCACGCGCGACCGACGCGCCCGACGGGTTGCATGAACCCTTCTCCATGCGAATGCCCCATTCGTCGATGGGGATACCGTTGGGTTCGCCCACGGTGCCCGCACCCGCCATGGACAGCCAGGCGTCCGTCATGCGCCAGCCGAGGTCCGGCGCACGCTTGCCGTAATCCATATGTCCGTAGATCTTCACGCCGTCGATTTCCTTCACGTCCTCCGTAAAGAACTGGGCGATGTCTTCATAAGCAGACCAGTTCACGGGGACGCCAAGCTCATAGCCATATTTTGCCTTGAACTTGTCCTTGAGGTCCTGCCGGTCAAACCAGTCCTTGCGGAACCAGTAAAGATTGGCGAATTGCTGATCGGCAGCTGATAGAGTTTCCCGTCCGGACCCGTGGTGAACTTGATTCCCATGAAGTCACTGAGATCGAGACCCGGATTGGTGACGTCCTTGCCAGCGCCTGCCATGAAGTCGGTCAGGTTGACGGCCTGTTGCAGGCGGGAGTGCGTGCCGATCAGATCGGAGTCGTTGACATAGGCGTCGTAGAGATTGCGGTTTGTCTGCATCTGGGTCTGCACGGCCTGCACGACTTCGCCTTCGCCCAGAATCTGGTGATTGACCTTGATCCCGGTGATTTCCTCGAAGGCCTTGGTCAGGACCTTGGACTCGTAGTCATGGGTCGGGATACCCTCGGAGAGGACGTTGATCTCCATGCCCTTGTAGGGCTCGGCGGCCTTAATGAACCACTCCATCTCCTTCAGCTGATCGTCCTTTGAGAGGGTCGAAGGCTGGAATTCGGCGTCGATCCATTTCTTCGCAGCCTCGACGTCGGCGAAACTTGGCCCCGCCGTGATCGCAAGGGCGAAGGCGGCTGCGGTCACCAGATACTTCAACTTCATGATCGTTTCTCCCATTTCTGGCGTCGTCTCCGCGACACCCACGTAAACTATCAAGTGAAAATCAAGTAGCGTCAACAGGAAAGAAATCGAATAATTGTGCGGCGCAATATTGCGAAAACAGAAAAAAACTGAAATCATGAACCAAGCAGTTTCCAAGACACTGTTTCGTGTTCCCGGCCGGACCCCTCATGCAAGTCACAAGCGCACGACAGCGTCATATCCTCATACTCGCCAGAGAACTGGGAAGCGTTCAAGTTGAGGATCTTGCCTCCCGCTTTGACGTCACGCCGCAGACCATCCGCAAGGACCTGAACGAACTCTGTGATGCCCGCCTACTGACGCGAACCCATGGCGGGGCGATGCTCACTTCGGGTGTGGAGAACGTCGCCTATGATGCCCGGCGGAACTTGGCGGCAAGGGAAAAGGCGATTATTGCGCATCGTGCCGCGAGCATCATTCCGGACAACTGCTCGCTTTTCATCAATATCGGCACCACCACCGAGGAAGTTGCCCGGGCGTTGGTCAACCACAAGGGACTCCTGGTCATCACCAACAATATCCATGTCGCGACAATTCTCATGCCGAGGCAGGGAATGGATGTCATCCTCGCCGGCGGAATGCTGCGCAAGAGCGACGGCGGCGTGACGGGAGAATCCGCCGTCGAGTTCATACGGCAGTTCAAGGTGGATCATGCCATCATCGGCGCCTCCGCCATCGATGACGATGGCGCCATGCTGGACTTCGACTATCACGAGGTCCGGGTGGCCAAGGCCATTATGCAGAATGCGCGCAGCGTCATGCTGGTGGCGGATGCCATGAAGTTCACGCGTACGGCGCCGGTGCGTATCGGCCATCTTTCTGATATCGACACCTTCGTGACTGATCTTGCACCTGCCGAGCCGATTGTGGACATCTGCAAGGCCTCCGGCGTTCGCCTCGAGATCGCCGGCGAAACATCTGCCAGTGATGAGACTTTCGAAGCAGCAAAATGATCCATGACCTCTTTGTAATCGGCGGCGGGGTGAACGGGTGCGGCATCGCCCGCGATGCGGCCGGGCGCGGGCTGCGCGTGTTTCT
>JBGSNJ010000104.1:0-8726 GCA_041739715.1 Aestuariivirga sp. | reverse complement strand
GGCTCGCCCTTGGCGAAGCGGTCGGCATTGGACAGGTCGCGGACATAGAACTGGGCCGCGTGCAACCCGTCGCGCATGCCGGCGGCGGCGCAGACGGCGTGGGCGGCAAGCGAATCGGCCGTACGGGACATACTGGTCATGACGCCAATATCAGCCCTTTACGGCACCCATCGTCAAGCCGCGCGACAAATGGTTCTGAATCAGGATGACCAGGAGCAGCGCGGGGAAGAAGGCCAGGAAGGCCACGAGGGCGATGGCATTGTAGATGATGCCGTCCGAGCCGCCCGAGAAATTGGCCAGCGCCACCGAGAGCGGATAGGCCTGCTTGGAGGCGATGATCAGGGTAAACAGATACTCGTTCATGGCGAAGATGGCCGCGATGACCGCCGCCGTGATGATGCCGGGCAGGCACATGGGAATGATGATCGACCAGAGGATGCGCAGATCCGAAGCCCCGTCGGTGCGCGCGGCATCCTCGATCTCGTGCGGAATGTCGATCATGTAGGAGCGGATGATCCAGACGACGATGGACAGGTTGATGGCGGCATAGACCAGCATGAGGGCCCAGACGGTGTCGAGCAGGCCCATGCTGCGGAACAGGAAGAAGATCGGAATGGCGACCGCTGCGGGCGCCATCATCTTGGTCGACAGGATGTAGAAGCCGATGTCCTCGCGCCCGCGATACCTGTAGCGGGCCAGCGAATAGGCCGCCGGAATGCCCAGCACGAGGCAGATGACCACGCTGCCGCTGACCGCGATCACCGAGTTCATGAAATAGGTCATGATCGGCCATTCGGCCCAGATCTTGGCCCAGGTCTCGATCGAGATGGTCGGGAAGTAGATCGGCTGCGGCGAAATGATCTCGTTGCGCGGACGCAGCGCGATGGTGGCGAAGAAGATGATGGGCATCAGGCAGAAGAGGCCCCAGGCCAGTAGGATGACCGTCCGGAACAGCGAGGATGCGGATTTCTCGGACATCAGTCCCTCCCCGAATGGAAGAAGCGGCGCACGAAGCTCTGGGCCAGGATCACCGTGATCACCAGCACCACCACCGAGGCGGCCGAGGCATAACCGAATTCGAAGCTCTTGAAGGCCGTGCGGTAGATGAAATAGCTGATCGTCTCTGTGTTGCCGGCAGGGGTGCCCTGCGTGATGACGTGCACGGAGGTGAACATCGTCAGGATGTCGATGCCGCGCAGCACCAGGGCGACCGCGATCACCGGCCGCATCATGGGGAGCGAGATCGCAAAGAAGATCTGGCGCCAGCGCGCGCCGTCCAGCCGGGCGGCCTCCTCGATTTCCTTGTCCTGGCCCTGCAGTGCGGCCACGAAGATGATGAAGAGGAAGGGCACCCATTGCCACACGTCGGTGACGATCAGCACCATGCGGGCGAGCCAGGTGAAGCCCATGAAGTCGATATTGCCGTCGGCCAGCCCGATGCGCATCAGCAGGTCACTGATGATGCGGCCATCGTTGAAGAGCAGCTTCCAGAGGAAGGCCACGGCGGATGGCATGAAGAGCATGGGCAAGAGGAACAGGATGCGCCAGCCCTGCACCCAGCGGTCACGGTAGACCAGCGCGGCGAGCGCCAGCGCGATCACGAACTCGATGAAAAGGGTCAGCCCGCCAATGATGACGGTGTTGGAGAGGCTGTGCCAGAAGGTGGCATCCTGGAACAGCTCGGCATAGTTCTGAAAGCCCACCGGCTCGAGCTTGAAGCGGCCGGTATAGAAGCTGCGCCACAGCGCGAAGATACCCGGATAGAGCGTGATGGCCAGGAGGTAGACGACCGCAGGCGCCACGAGCAGGTAGGGAAAGGCCTTGCGCATGAAAGGGCTGCGCCGGCGGGGCGTCTTGCGGAACGCCGATGATGTGAGAGCCGCGTCAGTCATCTGGCCTGCTGCAGAAAAACTTTCCACTCCTCCGCCCTGCGCGGGGCGGAGGAGTGGATTGGAGGAACCAATCGTGCCTTAGAACGGCAGTGGCTTGCCCTTGCCCATCCAGAAGCCGGGTTCGGTTGCGGCAAAGTTCATCGGATCCTTGCCTTGGTAGAAGCCGTTCTTGGTCATGATCTCCTTGACCTTGACAGCGGCCTCGTCGAGGGCCGCCTTCGGCTGCATCTCGCCGACCACGACCTTGTTGATGAGGAAGCCGATTTCCTGGTCGATCTGGAAGCCAGACGGCAGCCGCGGCGCGCACCAGGCGAAGTCGAGTTCCTCGGACCACACCTTGGCCGGCTGCGAGACGGCCTGAAGCTTCGGATTGGTCAGGACCGACTTGTAGCCCGGGGCCACGCCATTGGCGTTGGCCTCGTTCATCGCCATGATCGACGCCGTCGTCAGGTAGGCCAGCATGAGGAATGCGGCTTCCGGCTCGGGCGAGGTGGCGGTGACGCAGGAGGTCGAGCCCGCGATGTTGGGCGGAGCGAAGACGCCGCCGGCAACACGCGGCTCGTAGATGGTGAGTACATCATCGCCGATCTTGCTCTGGTCGGCGCGCGTGGCTTGGGTGCCGGAATCCTGCCAGGAAATGTTGCAGGCCACCTGGCCGCCGAGCCAGGCGGCGCGGTTGGTCGGCCAGTCGGCAGCAGCAACGCCCTCGACGGCATGCTTCGACAGCGCCACGATGGTCTCGAGGCCCTTCACGCCGGCATCGCCGTTAAAGACGGGCTCCCAGTTCTCGTTGAAGAGCTGCAGGCCATACTGGGCGGCGATGTGCTGCCAGGTATAGGTAGCCCAGAAGCCGCGGCCGCACATCATACCGATGGCGCTCACGCCCTTCTCGGCCTTGTTGAGTTCGGGCGCGATGCGGATCATGTCATCATAGGTCGCGATGGAATTGACCCGGTCGGCCTCGATGCCGATCTTCTTGAAGACCGACGGGCGGATGTGGACCATCTGGATGTCGCAGTCGAAGGGAATGCCGAGGATGCCCTTGTCCGCCCAGTGACCGTAGTTGCGCTGGTAGGTCTCGTAGAAGTCATCGAAGGGCAGGCCCCACTTCGCGACATATTCGTCGAGCGGCTTGAGGAAGTCCTGGGCGCCGAAATCGCCGAGCCAGGGCGAGAAGAACTGGATGGCGTCAAAGCTGGCGTTGCCCGAGAGGAATTCGGCCACGACCTTGTCGTACATGGAATCGTCCGGGATCGCGACGAGCTCGATCTTGATGCCCGAGAGCTGGGCGAAGGGCTCGATCTGCTCCTGCGCCGACTCGCGGTCGGCGGCGCCGATGGCGAAGCGCACCGTCTTGCCGGCATGCTCCTTGCGGACCGCTTCCCAGTCGACAGTGCGGATCCAATCCCTCTTCGGATCCCAGAGCTCGTCATTGTCGCCGAGCTTGTACTGTTCGCGGTATTCCTTCTTGACCATGTTGCCGACGTTGATCTTGGCCAGGACGTCGGCAGGGTTGGGCAGATTCTGCGAATAGGCGCTGCGCACGTTGAAGAGCGACACGCCACCCGTGCCCGCGGCCAGCGCGGCACCGGCGGCCGCGGTGGACTTCAGCAATGACCGGCGGGTGATCACACCGGGCTTCTTGATCAGCATCACATTCCTCCATTGAAGCGGCCTGTATTGTTGCGACCGGATATCGCGTCAGGCCAGACGCAGTCCCGGGCTTGATCCACCCGCTGCCCAGCGGGGCGGCGGAACGGCACTTGGTATCTCTCTGTCAGAAACGGGACAAAGGCGTGACCGCAGCGCAAAGCGCAACTTAAATTCCTGTCACGGGCGATCGCCTGCATCCATCCTCCCACGCCTGGCCGCGTCTTGTGTGGTACGGTCCAGTCTTGTCGCGAATTAGAGTACTTAATTGCAGTATCGAATGCAAATGTTTCGATTTTCCGCGACGCAGCGAAATTGCTGCATTTGCTAAGTTTATTGAGTCATGCAAAGGTAACGCCGCAACACTGGAGCTTCGCTGTCCTTCAAAACTGCTGATCAATACGCGCTTGCCATGCTACATCTTTCCTTTCCACCATACGATTGTATCCTTGTGGTGGCTTGACGCGGGCAAGCGGCAAGTGATCAGGCAGCAAAGGAAACGCCGGACAGAATGTTGGACAAGGCCACGATCCGCAAGAACAGACCTGCCGCCCAGGATCGCGGAGCGGGCCGCATTGCGCGCAACCGCATGCGCATCGCCTGGATGTACTATGTCGAAGGACTGACGCAAAACGAGATTGCCGACAAATTGGGTATCGGCCGCGTCACCGTTGTACGAAACATCAACGAGGCGATCCGCCAGCGCGAAGTCAAGATCTGGATCGAAGGCGATGTCGCCGAGTGCTTCGAACTTGAGGCGGAACTGAAGCAGGTCTTCGGCTTCAAGGATGCCGTGGTTGTGCCCGAACCCTCCTTGCCCGAGCATGTCACCAAGTCGGTCGGCATTGCCGCAGGCATGTATGTTTCAGATGTCCTCACCGATCACATGTCGATCGGGGTCGGCTGGGGCGCGACGCTCTACGAGTCGCTGCAGACCTTCGCGCCGCGCGAACTCGAGAACGTGCAGGTCATCTCCCTGCTCGGCGGCATCGTCCAGGCCCGCAAGTTCAACCCGGCGGAATTCGCCTGGCAGTTTGCCCGCGTGGTCGGCGCCGACTGCTTCCTCCTCCAGGCCCCTGCCGTGGTGGATTCGCCGGAGACCCGCGAAGCGCTGATCGAACGCTGCGGCCTGCGCGACGTCCTGCGCCGTGCCGAGCGGCTCGACATGGCGCTGCTCAGCGTCGGCACAATGGCGCCAGGGTCGACGGCATTCCGCTTCAACCTCGTCAGCGACGAGGATCGTGTCGCCCTGATGAAGATGGGCGCGGTCGGCGACCTCCTCTTCAACTTCTATGACCGCGACGGCCAGCTCGTAGACCATCCGGTCAATCAGCGGGTGATGTCGATTCCCATCGATCAGCTCCGCACCGTGCCCAGCCGCGTCATCGCTTCCGGCGGCAACGACAAGGTGGAATGCCTGCTCGGCGCCATCAAGCTGGTGGATTGCAACGTCCTGATCACCAACGAGGCCACGGCCCGCGAGCTTTTGATCCGCCGAAAGGGATGATCACGACGGCCGGCGGGCGGTGTTGCGGATCTCGCTCAGGCTTCGTGCGGGCGTGATGGCCTCGGGATCGATCAGGCAGTGAATGATCGAAGGCAGGCCGGAAGCCCCGGCGCGATCGAGGGCGGCCGGAAATTCTTCGGTCCTCCGCACCGTCTCGCCATGGCCGCCATAGGCGCGGGCCAGGGCGGCGAAGTCGGGATTGGTCAGCGCCGTCGCCGAAACGCGGCCGGGATACTCGCGTTCCTGATGCATCCGGATGGTGCCATACATGCCGTTGTCGACCACCACCACGATGATGGGCAGCCTGTACTGGATGGCGGTGGCGAATTCCTGGCCGTTCATCATGAAGCAACCATCGCCGGCAAAGGCGATCACCGTGCGGCCGGGCTCCAGCGCCTTGGCCGCGACCGCAGCCGGAACGCCATAGCCCATCGAGCCGGAGGTCGGCGCGAGTTGCGAGCCATA
The DNA here is from genome assembly GCA_041739715.1 of Aestuariivirga sp. Taxonomy (GTDB): domain Bacteria; phylum Pseudomonadota; class Alphaproteobacteria; order Rhizobiales; family Aestuariivirgaceae; genus Aestuariivirga. Next base: position 3,212 of record JBGSNJ010000104.1, on the reverse strand, counting down.
GGCGCGGAAGTGCCAGAAGCGGTGAACCCATGTCGCATAATTGCCGGCGCCGTTGCAGAAGATGCTGTCCGCCGGCAGCACCTTGCGCAAATGCATCATCACCTCCGACATCTGGACATCGCCCGCCGTGCGGATCGGCGCAGGATCGCTCCAGGCCAGATACTCGGCATGGGCCATGGCGGCAGCCTCACCCCAGGGCAGGTCATTGGGCCGCGGCAGCTCCGCGGCGGCTGCTGCAAAGGCCGCCGGCGTTGCGGCAATGCCGAGGCCGGCGCGATAGACGCGGTTCAGTTCCTCCGTTCCCGGATGAACATGAACGAGCTTCGCGCCATTGCCCGGAATGTCGAGCAGCGTGTAGCTCTGCGATGGCATTTCGGAGAGACGCCCGCCGACCAGCAGGACCAGGTCCGACTCCTGGATTCGCTTCAGCAGCTTGGGATTGGGGCCGATACCGAGATCGCCGGCGAAGTTGGGATGGTCCGCCGGGAACAGCATCTGGCGCCGGAAGGTCACTGCCACCGGCAGTCGGAAACTCTCCGCAAAGCGCTGCAGATCCCCGGAACCCTCGGCAGTCCAGCCCGAGCCACCAGCAAGAACGATGGGGCGGCTCGACGCCAGCAGTCGGCGCTGCAGCTCCTGCATGTCCTGCGCTGCCGGGCGCACCAGCACGGGTTCTGCGCGCATGGCATTTGCCACTGCGACGCGATCCGTCAGCATGTCCTCCGGCAGCGCGACGACCACCGGGCCGGGACGGCCCTGCATCGCCACGTGATAGGCACGCGAAATGATCTCGGGGATGCGTTCGGCACGGTCGATCTCAACCACCCATTTGGCCATGCTGCCGAAGACGGCCTTGTAGTCGAGCTCCTGGAAGGCCTCGCGCTCCTTCATGTCGCGCGCCACCTGCCCCACGAAAAGGATCATTGGCGTGGAGTCCTGCGAGGCGATGTGGATACCCGGCGATGCGTTTGTCGCGCCCGGTCCGCGCGTCACCATGACGATGCCGGGACGCCCGGTGAGCTTGCCCACGGCTTCGGCCATGTAGGCAGCACCGCCTTCCTGGCGGCAGACCACCGTCTCGATGTCCGCATCATGCAGCGCATCGAGCACGGCAAGGTAGCTTTCGCCCGGGACGCAGAAGACGTGGCGCGCGCCATGGATCTTCAGCTGATCGACCAGGATCTGTCCGCCGCTGCGCAAAGTCATGTCACTCTCTCCTCAGCGCTTCAGCAAGGCATCGCGCGTCGGCGACACGGCATTGGCATGGCCGTCAAACCCTTCATAGGTGGCGATCACGCGGGCGTGGCGCGCCAGCTCCGGATAGCCCTTGCTGGTGACATAGGCCACCGAGGTCCGCTTCATGAAGTCGAAGACGGTGAGCGGCGAGCCGGTCCTGGCCCAGCCACCGGTGGGCAGCACGTGGTTCACACCGATCACGAAGTTGCCCAGCGTCGGCGGCGTGTACTCTCCGAGCAGGATTTCGCCCGCGTTCTTCAGCCGGCCAAGATACTGGAAGGGCTCCTTCGAATGCACGCCGAGATGCTCGGGCGCATAATCGTTGGTGAAGGCAATGGCCTCCTGCTCGTCGCGCGCCAGCACGATGCCGCCAAGTGGGCCGCCGAGCACGGCCGACGAATAGGCTACGCGCTGATCGCCCATCTGGGACCAGAACGAAGGGATTGCCGCAAGTGCCTCTTCCGCCACGCGCCTGCCCCAGGTCACCAGGAAGGCAGAACTGTCGGGGCCGTGTTCGGATTCGATGATGAGGTCGAGTCCGGCCAGGCGCCCGTCCGCAGTTTCGTCGGCGAAGACGATCAGCTCGCTCGGGCCGGCCGGTGTGCCGGTGTCGAGCACATGCGACAGCAGCCGCTTGGCGGCGCCCACCCAGGGGCAGCCGGGGCCCACGACCTTGGCGCATTTCGGCACGGTCTCGGTGCCGTAGGCCACGGCGGCGATGCCCTGCGCGCCGCCCGCCTTGTAAACCTTGCTCACGCCCGACATGCGTGCGGCCACCAGCGTGGCATCGTCGATCTGCCCATCGGGGCCGGGCGGCGTGATGATCGCGACCTCCGTCACGCCCGCAACATTTGCCGGAATGGTCGTCATCATCACGGCCGAGGGAAAGGCCCCCTTGCCGCGCGGCACGTAGCAGGCAACCGACGGGATGGGCGACATGCGATCGCCGGCAAAGACGCCGGGGCGGATCTCGTGCATCCACATTTCCTCGGGCTTCTGGTCTTCATGGAAGCGGCGAATTGAAACGGCGGCAAATTCCAGCGCCTCCTTCACCCTGGGATCGAGCGTCTTCTCGGCCCGGGCGAAATCTGCCTCGGTGGCGGCAATGGCAGCGGCCTCGACCGGTGCCTTGTCGAACTGGCGCGCAAAGCGGGCGAGCGCCGCGTCGCCTTCGGTCCGAACGGCCTCGATGATCGGCTTCACCTTCTCCTCGAAACCGGAAAGGTCCGACTCGGTGCGCTGCAGCAGGCGGTTGCGCTCGACGATCGAGAGCTTCGAGAGGTCGTGGATACTGATTTTCGTGGTCATGGGACCTTCCATCAAATCGAGGCGAGCGTGCCGCCGTCCACAGGCAGGCAGGCACCGGTAATGTAGCGCGCGGCATCGGAACACAGGAATATGCTGGCGCCGACCAGATCATCCAGCTCGCCGAAGCGCTGCAGCGGAATGTTTGCAATCATGGCCCTTTGCCAGGCGTCGTTGCGGTAGAAGACTTCGGTGAGATCGGTGCGGAAGTAGCCCGGCTCGAGCGCATTGACGCGAATCCCGCGCGGCGCCCACTCCACCGCCAGGGCGCGGGTCATGCCCAGGAGGCCGGTCTTGGACGCGCCATAGGGCACGGCGGTGGGAATGCCGCGCTCGGAGGTCAGCGAGCAGAGGTTGAGGATCGCCCCGCCGGACATGAGCCTGGCGGAGGCCTGGGCCATGAAGAAGGCCCCCTTCAGGTTGGTGTCGAGGATGCGGTCCCACAAGTCCTCTTCCACCTCGACCGCGGGGCAGACCTGCTCGACGCCGGCATTGTTGACGAGAATGTCCAGGCCACCCAGCGCATCTGCGGCCTCGGACGCAGCGCGGCGGCAGTCGGACACCTTCGAGACATCCATGGTGATGGCGACCGCCCTGCGGCCTAGGGCCATCACGTCATCGGCGACGGATTTGAGAGCCTCGCCGGACCGCGCGGCCAGGGCGAGGTCGGC
>JBGSNJ010000086.1:0-3064 GCA_041739715.1 Aestuariivirga sp. | reverse complement strand
CATCGGGTTGAAGGCGCCGACCACGTCGATGAACTTGCCATCGCGCGGGGCCGCCGCATCGGCGATCACGATATGATAGTAGGGACGCTTCTTCGTGCCCGCACGCGCGAGCCTCATCTTCACGGCCATGTCTTTGCTCCTCTGATTTCCGTGTTGGTGTGAATCATTTTTTCTTGCCGAGTCCCGGCAATCCCTTGAAGCCGCCGCCGCCCAGGCCCGGCAGTCCGCCAAGGCCGGGAAGCTTGCCACCCAGGCCCGGAAGGCCCGGCATGGCGGGCATCTGCGGCAGGCTTCCGCCCTTCATCATTTCCTTGAGGTCTTCCGGCAGCGCATCGGGATTCAGCCCGGCAAGCTCGGCCTGCATCTTCTCCAGCTCGGCGGCGTCGGGCGCGCCCTTGCCGCCGCCCATCATCTTGCCGAACATGCCCTTGCCGCTGCCCATCTGCTTCATCATCGCGGCCATCTGGATGTGCATCTTGAGCAGGCGGTTGATCTCTTCCACCTTGGTGCCCGAGCCCGCCGCGATGCGCTTCTTGCGCTTGCCGTCGAGCTGCTTCGGGTTGCGCCGCTCGTAGGGCGTCATTGAGCCGATGATTGCCATCTGGCGCTTCAGGACCTTGTTGTCGAGGTCGAGGCCTTCCATCTGCTTCTTGATCTTGCCCATGCCGGGCAGCATGTTCATGACGCCGCCCATGCCGCCGAGCTTCTGCAGCTGTTTCAGCTGGTCGGCGAGATCCTCGAGGTCGAAGGCGCCCTTGCGCATCCGGTCGGCGATCTTCTTGGCCTTGTCCTGGTCGATCTCGAGGGCGGCTCGCTCGACCAGCGAGACCACGTCGCCCATGCCGAGGATGCGGCCGGCGATGCGCTCGGGGTGGAAATCCTCGAGCCCGTCGATCTTCTCGCCGGTGCCCATGAGCTTGATCGGCTTGCCGGTGACGGCGCGCATGGAGAGTGCAGCACCACCGCGGCCGTCGCCGTCGATGCGGGTCAGCACGATGCCGGTGATGCCGATCTTCTCGTCGAAGCTGCGCGCAAGATTCACGGCATCCTGGCCGGTCAGCGCGTCGGCGACCAGCAGCGTCTCCTTGGGCTTGGCGATGTCGCGCACCGCCGCGGCTTCGGCCAGCAGGTCCTCGTCGATGTGGAGGCGGCCCGCCGTATCGAGCATGACCACGTCGTAGCCACCCTTGCGGGCTTCCGACATGGCGCGCTTGGCGATCTGCACCGGAGTCTCGCCCTTGACGATGGCGAGCGTGTCGACCTTGACCTGCTGGCCGAGAATGGCGAGCTGCTCCTGGGCCGCCGGGCGGCGCGTGTCGAGCGAGGCCATCAGCACCTTGCGCTTCTCGCGCTCGGTGAGGCGCTTGGCGATCTTGGCCGTGGTGGTGGTCTTGCCCGAGCCCTGCAGGCCCACCATCAGGATGGGCACCGGCGGCGCGGCACGGAGATTGAGGCCCGCGCCCTCCGAACCGCCCAGCGTCTCGACCAGCGCGTCATGGACGATCTTCACCACCATCTGGCCGGGCTTGATCGACTTGACGATCTCGGCGCCCACCGCCTTGGCCCTGACCTTCTCGGTGAAGGTCTTGACCACTTCGAGGGCGACATCGGCTTCCAGCAGGGCGCGGCGGACCTCGCGCAGCGCGTCCTCGACGTCGGACTCGGACAGCGCACCGCGGCCGGTGATCTTGTCCAATATGCCCGACAGGCGCTCGCTCAGGGTCTCGAACATGCTCTTCCTTGTCTCCTTCATCCCTCCCCACGGCGTGGGGAGGGTCCGGCGCGCAGCGGCGGGGGGTGGGGCAAGCGGAAGGTCCCCACCCGTCACGCGCTCCGCGCGTGCCACCCTCCCCGCTTGCGCGGAGAGGGATGACAATACCCAAACGCATTTCGCACCCGGGGGCGAAACTCGCTGCCGGATGTTGGCCGCCTCACCTCCCGGGAATGTCAGAACCCCATGTGTGGCGCAGCCTGAAGACGTTCAAGCGTCGTGTGATGGCGGGGACATAGGGGAACGGGAGGGGAAAGTCAAATCAGGGGAGGCATTAACCTTTGGGATAAAGCGAGACAGGTGCTGCAGTTTGACTATTGGGCTGCAGATACCTAGGTTTCCAGCCAGAATCCAAAGAGGACCGAACCATGGCGCTGCTGGTCGTAAGGGCCGCTCTCGATACGGAAGCCGGCATGTGGTACGTGGCCGACTCCGACGTTCCCGGTCTCGCGACCGAGGCTGCGAGTTTCGACGAGCTTTGCCGGAAGATCCTGATCATGGTCCCCGAACTGCTCGACGCCAATGGCTGGGACGGCGATCCCGAGGGGGGAACGGAAATCCCCATCGAGATCATCGCATCGCGGTCAAGCCGGATTCGCCGCGCAGCCGCATGACGGACTACGCGCCAGACGTCATAGCCACTCTTCTGGCGAATGGTTGCCTTCTGGTACGGCGCGGCAAGGGCGATCACAGCATCTGGCATTCGCCCCATTCGGACCGACGTTTCGTGGTCGATTCCAAGATCAGGAGCCGTCACACTGCCAATGCGATCATGAAGCAGGCTGGAATCAAGCACAAGTTCTAGTGCGGGATTGGCTTCACGCCGCCCTTTCGCCCTCGCCTTTCTCGATGAACCCGATCAGCTCGTCCATGATGCGGTTCATGTCGAAGTCCTTGGGCGTATAGACGGCGGCAACGCCGAGCTGCTTCAGCACATGCACGTCCTCGGCCGGAATGATGCCGCCGGCCACCACCGGCACATGGGACAGGCCCGCGGCGCGCAGGCGCTGCATCACTTCGCGCACCAGCGGCACATGGCTGCCCGAAAGGATCGACAGGCCGATGATGTGGACCATCTTCTCCTCCGCGGTCTTCACCAGCATTTCGGGCGTGACGCGGATGCCGTCGTAGATGACCTCGAGGCCGGTGTCGGCGGCGCGCACCGCGATCTGCTCGGCGCCGTTGGAATGGCCGTCGAGACCAGGCTTGCCGACGAGAAATCTCACATTCGTGCCGAGGCGCGACGCGAGTGCGGCGAGCGCTGCCTTCACGTCTCCCAGCGATTGCGCCGAA
>JBGSNJ010000054.1:0-1510 GCA_041739715.1 Aestuariivirga sp. | reverse complement strand
CGCCGGTCATCGGTTAAATGCCGGTTCAAAGGGAGACATCGGAATGATCCGTCATGTAGTTTTCTGCAAGTTCCGGAAAAACCTGAGCGATGCGGACATCGTTGCCGTGTTTGACGCCATCAAGGGACTGCAGGCGAAGATCGGCGGCATTCTCGCCGTCACGACCGGGCGCGACATGAGCCCCGAGGGATTGCAGAAGGGCTTCACCCACGGCTTCACGGTGGATTTCACCGACGCCGCGGCGCGCGATGCCTATCTACCCCACCCCGAACACCAGAAGGTTGGCGCGATGGTGATGGCGGCGGCGGAGGGCGGCAAGGAAGGCTTGGCGGTGGTCGACTGGGAGGCGTAGTCTTTCCGCCTCGGTGGCTTGCCCCTTGCCCTCACCCCGACGCGGCTCTATCTTTTCACTATTCTCTACATTACCACCGCCAGGCGCGAGCCTGAGTGGGTCGGGCCAGGCTCCAGAGAAGGAGATCTGAATGAACCTCGAACGTGCCATCGCCACCGTGGCCCACGCCGGGCAGACCGATAAGGCTGTTGCGCCCTATATCTCCCACCCGCTCCGCGTCATGCGCGCCCAGGAAAGCGATGAGGCCTGCCCGCGCAGCGTTGAAAAATGTGAACGCACGGCATAGGGCCGCTGGCTCAATACGACAAGGCGAACGATAGAATGCGCATCAACGACGATCTGACAAACACTAAGCTGCTGGACGCGAGCTCCATGGCGTGGCTTCCCAGCCCTGCCGCCGGCGTCGACCGGCGGATGCTCTACCGTGAAGGGGGCGAGGTCGCCCGTGCCACATCAATCGTCCGCTATGCTCCAGGAAGTGCCTTTCCGGCGCATGTTCACAGCGGAGGCGAGGAAATCCTCGTCCTCGGCGGCACGTTCCAGGATGAGCATGGCGACTATCCGGCTGGCAGTTACTTCCGCAATCCTCCGGGCACCCACCACAGTCCCGCAGCTGCCGACGGCTGCGTGATCTTTGTCCGCCTCTGGCAATTCCGCGAGGGTGACTATGCCCAGATTGTCCGCCAGCCGGGTGAAGGCGAACTCCTGAAGCCGCGCGACGGTGTCAGCGCTGCCAGACTTCTGTTCGAGGATCAGGCCGAGCGGGTCGTTCTCGAGACATGGACACCGGGGGCAGTCCTGACCATCCCGAATGACCGGGGCCTTGAATTTGTGGTGCTGTCCGGCGCGGTGAAGGTGCAGGACAGGTTGCTGGCGCCACAGGGTTGGGGCCGCCTCCCGGCCGGGCAACAATTGACGGCCGAGGCAGGTCCCGAGGGCGCGCAGGTCTGGCTCAAGGATGCCCCGCTGCAACACGCAGACATCCTGCCGATGCCGGCTTGAACCGAAGCAAGAGAAGATCATGACAACGACACGGGTGGCCATCATAGGCGGTGGGCTGGCCGGACTGAACGCAGCGCGCCTGCTGCATCGCGCGGGCATTTCGTTTCAACTGTTCGAGGCGCGCGATCGCCTTGGCGGCCGCATCCTGACCGTGGA
>JBGSNJ010000019.1:0-2673 GCA_041739715.1 Aestuariivirga sp. | reverse complement strand
GCTCCTCGCCAATGCCTATCTGCTGAGCCGCGAGTTCTTCGAGATGGCGGCCAGCCGCCACATGCCGCTGGACGAGGCCCGCCGCTATCGCAAGGAGAATTCACCCGCCGTGTTCCTGGCCGGCCTGGCGCCGGCGGCCCTGGCCCTGGTGCCGATCCTCAACATTGCCGTGCCGCTCTTCGCCACGGCCTATTTCGTGCACGTCTTCAAGCTGGCGCGGGCGTCTTCGGCCTGAAGCGGCAGAGGTCGGCAATGGGGCAACGCCAGCATTCCGGCTTCCGGGCCTTGCACAGATAGCGCCCGTGCAGGATCAGCCAGTGATGCGCCTGCATCATGTAGGGGGCGGGAACCACCTTGAGCAGCTTCGCCTCCACCTCGGCAGGCGTCTTGCCCGGCGCCAGGCCGATGCGGTTGCCAAGACGGAAGAGATGCGTGTCGACCGCGATGGTCGGATGGCCGAAGATGGCGTTCAGCACCACATTGGCGGTCTTGCGGCCGACACCCTGCAGCGCCTCGAGGGCGGCGTGGTCCTCCGGCACCTGGCCGCCATGCCGGTCGATCAGCGCCTGCGACAGCGCGATCACGTTCTTGGCCTTGTTGCGGTAGAGACCGATGGTCTTGATGTAGTCCCGGAGCCTCTCTTCGCCCAGCGCCACCATTTTCGCGGGCGTGTCGGCCGCGGCAAAGAGCGGCCCGGTGGCGCGGTTGACGCCCTCGTCTGTTGCCTGGGCAGAGAGCACCACCGCCACCAGGAAGGTGAAGGCGTTGACCGATTTCAGTTCCCCCTTGGGCGCCGGATCGGCCGCCTGGAAGCGGCGGAAGATCTCTTCGACGTCTGAGGCGGGAAGCCGCGTTGCCCTGGCCATGAAAATCCTGTTCTGTGCCGCAATTGGGTAATACGGGATCATGGAACGAAGCAACCCGAAATCCTGGCAGGCGGTGCTCACCCCCTACCGCAGCCTCTCGCGCAAGGGCTTCATCCTGGTGATGTCGCTTATCGCCGCGATCAACCTGGCCGTCGGCGGCATGTTCTATGCGATCGGCGCCTGGCCGGTGTTAGGCTTCCTCGGGCTCGACGTGCTGGCCATCTGGTGGGCCTTCCGGGTCAATTTCGCCGATGCCCGCAAGGCCGAGCGCATCGTCGTCACCGAGCATGAGCTCATCCTGGAACGCATGTCCGAGCGGCGGGGGCGCGAGGAGCTGCGCTTCGTGCGCCGCTGGGTGCGGGTGGACCTGGAGGAAGACACCGAGCGCGACCTGATCGGCAGCCTCTATCTCTCGGCCTCCGGCCGCCGCACCGCCATCGGCGCCTTCCTGCCGCCCGACGAGCGCAAGGCCTTCGCAGGCCAGCTGCGCCGGGCCCTGGCGATCCCGCATATCTGATCAGGAATCGGGTGGCCGCTTGCGCCGCTTCCGCCTAGACTCGGACCATGATGATGACACTCGACACCGATGCCTCGCCCGCCAAGGACTACGAAATGGTCCGGCGCAACCTCGATTTCCTCCGTGAGAACTGGCGCAGCCAGCCTACGCTGGAGGAGCTTGCGGCGCGCAACAACATGAGCGCGGCCCATCTGCAGCGGCTCTTCACCCGCTGGGCGGGCCTGAGCCCCAAGGCCTTCCTCCAGGCCCTGACCATCGATCATGCCCGCAAGCTGCTGCGCGACTCGGCAACCGTGCTGGATACCGCCTACGAGGTCGGCCTCTCCGGACCCGGTCGCCTGCATGATCTCTTCGTCACCCACGAAGGCATGGCACCCGGCGTCTACAAGGCGCGTGGCCGGGGCCTCATCATCCAGTACGGATTTCACGATTGCCCCTTCGGCCGCGCCCTCATCATGGTCACCGACCTCGGGCTCTGCGGGCTGGCCTTCGCCGATCCCGGCAAGGAGCGCGCGGCTCTCGATGACATGACCCGGCGCTGGCCCGAAGCGGACTATGTGGAGAACCTGGCCGCCACGGCGCCCTTCGTGGCACGCATCTTCAACACCGCGCAGTGGCAGGCGGAGCAGCCGCTGCGCATTGTCTTCATCGGCACGGAATTCGAGACACAGGTCTGGCAGACGCTGCTGCGCATTCCGCTCGGCAGGGCGACCACCTATTCCGATATCGCCGCCCATCTCGGCAAGCCCCAGGCCTCGCGCGCCGTCGGCAGTGCGGTTGGCAAGAATCCGATTTCCTTCGTTGTGCCCTGTCACCGCGTGCTGGGCAAGTCGGGAAGCCTCTGCGGCTATCACTGGGGACTGACCCGCAAGCAGGCCATACTGGGCTGGGAGGCCGGAGTCTCAGGCCTCGGCTGAACGGGCCTTGCGCAGGCGGACGATCACGTCGATACGGTCCACTTCCATGCCTTTGGGGAGCGAGGGCAGGCCCTTGATCTCGAGTTCTTCCGTGCCGATGTCGACAAGGCCGCCGGCTTCCTCCAGGAAATAGTGGAAGTGGTTCGAGGTATTCGTATCGAAGAAGGTGCGGTCACCCTCGATCGCCACTTCGCGCAGCAGGCCCGCCGCGGTGAACTGGTTCAGCGTGTTGTAGACGGTCGCCAGCGACACCGGGATACGGGCCGCCTCTGCCTCGCGATGGAGCGATTCGGCGCTGACATGGCGATCGCCGCCGCCGAAGAGCAATTCGGCCAGAGCCAGGCGCTGGCGGGTCGGGCGCAAGCCCGCCAGC
>JBGSNJ010000062.1:0-1850 GCA_041739715.1 Aestuariivirga sp. | reverse complement strand
GCGCCCGCCCGCTCGCGCGCCGTGACGGCACTTCTCGTGGCGCCGGCGGCCGTGTTCTTCGTCTTTCTGCTGATCGTACCGCTGATGGTGGTGCTGGTCTTTTCCTTCGGCGAACGCGCACCGGCGGGCGGCTACCAGCCTGCCTTCACCTTCGACAACTACCTGAACCTCGCCGCGCGCGGCAAAGCCTTCCTCAACACGCTGACGCTGGCGCCGCTCGGCACCTTGCTCACCGCCATCATTGCCTTCCCGATGGCCTATTTCCTGGCGGTGAAGGTCGATCCGAAATGGCGCGTGACGCTGCTGGTGCTGGTCATGGCGCCGTTCTGGACCAGCCAGCTCCTGCGCTACTATGCCTGGATCATGCTGCTCGGCGCCAAGGGCATTCCCTCTTGGCTCGCCTATGTCGGCATCACGGACCTGCGGCTCATCAATACGCCGACGGCGGTGCTGATCGGCGCGGTCTACGGCTTCCTGCCGCTCATGGTGCCGCCCATCTATGTCTCGCTGGAAAAGCTCGACAAGCGGCTGCTCGAAGCCTCCGCCGATCTCGGCGCCACGCCGGTCCGCACCTTCTTCCAGGTGACGCTGCCGCTGGCGCTTCCCGGCGTCGCAACCGGCTCGATGCTGGTCTTCATCCTGCTGATGGGCGACTACATCCTGCCGCAGTACCTTGGCGGCGGAAAAGTCTTCTTCATCGGCAACGCCCTGGTCGACCTGTTCCTGCAGTCGCGCAACTGGCCCTTCGGGGCGGCCGTCTCGGTGGCGCTGGTCGCCATCATGTTCGTCACCATCTTCATCTACATGCGCTTCGTGCTGGGCAAGACCGACAGGCGGCGGGCGGCACTGGTATGAGCATGCGCCTCTATGCCGTCCTCATCTATGTCTTCCTCTATGCGCCCATCGCGCTGATCGTCGCCGGCTCCTTCAATGCCGGCAAGCAGGCGATGATCTGGCAGGGCTTCTCGCTGGAATGGTACGGCAAGGCCTTTTCCAATCCGCTGATCACCGAGGCGCTGACCACCAGCCTGTTCATTGCGCTGGTCACGGCGGCGCTGTCCTCGGTCTTCGGCACCCTGGCTGCCCTCGGCCTCGAGCGGATGAGCGGCTGGCTGCGCAACGTCTTCGATGCGCTGATCTACATCGCCATCATGGTGCCCGGCATCGTGATCGGCATTTCCACGCTGATTGCCTTCGTCAGCGTCTTCGACATGGTCAATCCCTGGCTCACCGCCACCTGGAACTGGCGGCTCGAGATGGGCACCTGGTCGGTGATCGCCGCGCATGTGCTGTTCAACATCGCGGTGGTGGCGCTGCTGGTGCGGGCGCGCCTGCAGGGCATGGACCGCAGCCTCGTCGAAGCCTCGGAAGATCTCTACGCCACGCCGCTTGGAACCTTCCGCCAGGTGGTGCTGCCGCTGCTGGCGCCCTCCATCCTCGCAGGCTTCCTGCTTGCCTTCACCTTTTCCTTCGAGGATTTCATCATCGCCTATTTCGTGGCGGGGCCGGACGTGACGCTGCCCATCTATGTGTTCTCCTCGATCCGCCGTGGCGTGACGCCGGAGATCAACGCGGTGGGCACCGTGGTGTTGATGACATCGCTGGCGCTCTTGGTCGTGGCGCAGCTCATCCTGCAGCGCGGGCAGCGGACGGCCCGCGCCTGAGGCTCAGAGATAGCGCCGCCTTACGTGGTCCTCGAAGTGCCGGGCCGAAAGGCCTTCGCCGGTGGCCTCGCGCAGGATGGCATCGGTCGAGGCCATGGAGGCCTTCTGCCATATCTTGCGGCGGCGCCAGTCGTTGATGGCCGCGAAGTCGCCGCGGGCGATCTGCGCGCCGAGGTCGGGCATGTC
>JBGSNJ010000558.1:0-3440 GCA_041739715.1 Aestuariivirga sp. | reverse complement strand
CGCAGGACCTCGAACCCGATCTCACGCAGCGCCCAGCACAGCAGACCGTTCATCTCGTAGCACCAGCCGCCGCGACGCCGGCGCACCAGCTTGTCGAACATGTCCTCGATCCGGTGGCTCACCGGCCTGCCCAGCTGGATGTCCAGGTTCTCGTAGGGAATTGTCAGCGCGTGGCAGCGATGGACCGCCGCTAGACAATCCAACGTCGGCGCGACCGGACCCCTGTAGCCGATGCGCTCGAGATAATCGCGAACATCCATCTGCACTCCTTTCGCAGGTGACCCCTAGGCCGCCAGCTTCACGAGGTTCTGCATCAGCTGGCGCGTGCCTTTCAACCGCTCCTCCGGCTTGTCCCAGTCGCGCATGATGACGAGCTTCATGTCGGGGCGAAGCTTGGCCCGCGTCCCCTGCCCGCCGATCCATTCCACCAGCTTGCCTGGATTGGCGAAGGCATCGCCGCGGAACTTGATGACGGCACCCTTGGGCCCGGCATCCACGCCTTCGACATTGGCCGCGCGGCACAGGAGCTTGATCGAGACGATCTCCAGAAGGTGGCGCACCTCCTCCGGCACACGGCCGAAGCGATCATGCAGTTCGGCACCGAAGCCGTCCACCGCCTGCTGGTCGTGCAGATCGGCGAGACGGCGGTAGAGGCCAAGACGCACCTGCAGGTCCTCCACATAGCTCTCGGGGATCAGCACCGAGGTGCCGATGTTGATCTGCGGCGACCAGCTGCCGTCGGCCTCAATCGTGTCCTCGCCGGTCCTGAGCTTGGCCACGGCCTCTTCGATCATCTGCTGGTAGAGTTCATAGCCCACTTCCTTGATGTGGCCCGACTGCTCGTCGCCCAGCAGGTTTCCGGCACCGCGCAAGTCGAGATCGTGGCTCGCCAGCGTGAAGCCGGCACCCAGCGAGTCGAGCGACTGCAGCACCTTCAGCCGCTTGTCGGCGGCGGCGGTGAGCGTGCGGTTGGCGGGTGTCGTGAACAGCGCATAGGCGCGCTGCTTCGAGCGGCCCACGCGTCCCCTCAGCTGATAGAGCTGCGCCAGTCCGAACATGTCCGCCCGATGGATGATCAGCGTGTTTGCAGTGGGAATGTCGAGGCCCGACTCCACGATCGTCGTCGACAGCAACACGTCGAACTGCCGGTCATAGAAGCCGGTCATGATGTCTTCCAGCTCGGTCGGCGCCATCCGGCCATGGGCAGCGCGGAACTTCACCTCAGGCACGTTTTCGCGCAGGAAGCCCGCGATCTCGTCAAGGTCCGTGATGCGCGGCACCACATAGAAACTCTGGCCGCCACGGAAGTGCTCGCGCAGCAGGCTCTCGCGGATGATTACGGGATCGAAGGGTGAAATGTAGGTGCGAACTGCCAGACGGTCCAGCGGCGGCGTGGTGATGAGCGAGAGCTCCCGCACGCCCGACAGCGCCAGCTGCAGAGTCCGCGGAATTGGCGTCGCCGTGAGGGTGAGCACATGCACGTTGGTGCGCATCTCCTTCAGGCGTTCCTTGTGCTTCACCCCGAAGTGTTGCTCCTCGTCGATGATCAGCAGGCCCAGATCGCGGAACTTGATGCTCTCGGCCAGCACCGCATGGGTGCCCACCACGATGTCGACATCGCCCGACGCCAACCCTTCCCGAGTCTTCTCGAGATCCTTGCGCGGCACCAGGCGCGAGGCCTGCGCGATGTTCAGCGGCAGTCCCTTGAAGCGGGCCTGGAAGGTGGCGAAATGCTGCCGCGAAAGCAGCGTCGTCGGCACCACCACGGCCACCTGCTTGCCATTCATGGCCGCCACGAAGGCCGAGCGCAGCGCCACTTCGGTCTTGCCGAAACCCACGTCGCCGCAGACCAGCCGGTCCATCGGCCGGCCCTTCTGCAGGTCTTCCAGCACCGCGTCGATGGCGGTCAGCTGGTCTTCGGTCTCTTCGTAAGGGAACCTTGCACAGAATTCGTCATAGGCGCCCTCCGGCGGCGGAAGCACGTCGCCGGGCTTGAGCTCGCGGGCCGCCGCCGTGCGGATAAGGTTCTCGGCGATCCTGAGGATGCGTTCCTTGAGCTTCGCCTTCTTCGCCTGCCAGGCACCGCCGCCCAGCTTGTCCAGCTGCACGCCCTGCTCGTCCGAACCGTAGCGCGACAGGAGCTCGATGTTTTCCACCGGCAGGAACAGCCGGTCGCCGCCGGCATAGATCAGGAACAGGCAGTCATGCGGCGCGCCCTGCACTTCGATGGTCTTCAGGCCTTCGAAGCGACCGATGCCGTGATCGACGTGCACAACGAGATCGCCCGGTGTGAGCGCCTGCAGCTCGGAGATGAAATCGGACGCCTTCTTGGTCTTGCGGCCGCGCCGCACCAGCCGGTCGCCGAGGATATCCTGCTCCGAGATGATGGCGAGATCGTCGGTCTCGAAGCCTTCCTCAAGCCCCAGCACGATGAGCCGTACAATAGCCGCGTCCCAGGACTTTGCCTCCGCCCAGTCGCGCGCGGATGTGAGCGGTGCCAGGTCATGGTCCTTGAGGATCGTCTGCAGGCGCTCGCGCGATCCTTCGGTCCAGCTTGCAATGGCCACGCGCTTGCCTGCCTGCCGCAGGGTCTCGGTATGGGTCCGCACGGCATCATAGAGACTGCCGTCCTGCAGGGTCCGCTCCGCCGCGAAGCTCCGTCCGCGCTTGCCGCCCAGAGACACGGCAGATGAGTCCGGGCTCTCGAAGGGCGAAAGCGCCAGCGTGCAATGGTCAACGAGCACCTGCGTCCATGCGCCGGCTGTCAGATAGAGGAGCTCTGGCCGTATGGGCTTGTAGGGGGCGGCGCCGAAGCTTTCCTTCTTGTCGAGTGCCTCGCGCCGGGCCTGATAAAACTCGTCGATCTGCTCCAGCCGCGCCGCGGCGGCTTCGTCGGCCGTGTGGTCCAGCGTGACCACGGGCTCGGACAGGTAATCGAAGAGCGTCTCCAGCCTGTCGTGGAAGAAAGGCATCCAGTGTTCCATGCCCTGGTAGCGCCGGCCGCTGGTCACGCTCTCGTAGAGCGGGTCCGAGATGTCGAGGCCGCCGAAGGCCTCGGCATAAGCGCGGCGGAACCGGCCTATTGAGTCGTCCGTAAGCAGAACCTCGTTCGCCGGGTTGAGGCTGAAGCTCTTGAGCGAGGCAACCGTGCGCTGCGACTCCGGGTCGAAGCTCCGCACCGACTCCAGCGTGTCGCCGAAGAAGTCGAGTCGGACAGGCGCATCCGCGCCGGGCGGGTAGATGTCGATGATGCCGCCGCGCACCGCGAAATCGCCAGGGTCGACGACCGTACCCGTGCGCGAAAACCCGTTCTCCGCGAGGAATGCGATCACCTTGTCACTGCGGACGCGGTTGCCCGGTGCAGCAGTGAAGGTCGCGGCGGCAATCAGCCCGCGCGGCACGACGCGCTGCAGAACCGCATTCACCGTGGCGAGCACCAC
>JBGSNJ010000438.1:0-15486 GCA_041739715.1 Aestuariivirga sp. | reverse complement strand
GCTGCGCAAGGCGCGCGGCCTGTCGCTGGCCGAACTGGCGCGCGAGACCGGCGTCTCCGAGTCAACGCTCTCGCGCGTCGAGAATGACCAGACGCCCGTCAGTGCCCATCACCTCTACCAGCTCGCCCGCACGCTGGGCGTCGACATCACGGCCTTCTTCGACCCTGGCACGCGGCCCATCGCGCGCGGCATTCGCTCGATCAGCCGCCATGGCGAAGGCCTTCCCCTCGAGACGGCGCGCTACGCCGCCGCGGTCCTGTGCACGGACATTGCCAACAAGAAGATGCATCCGGCGATCAACACGGTGACAATCACCCGCGTCGAAGAGGCCGGTGGCCTGTCGCAGCACGACGGCGAGGAATTCCTGCATGTCATGTCCGGCAGGCTCACTTTCATATCCGAGTTCTACGAACCGCTGGTCCTCGCAGCCGGCGACAGTCTCTACTTCGACAGTCGTATGGGCCATGCCTATCTCTCGGCGGATGGACATCCGGCCGTCATTCTCGTCGTCGCCACCACGGAGCCACCCCAGGCATGAGCGCCGGTCAGTCGCACATCACCTCCATCGTCGTGAAGAAGGCTGCGGACGTGGTCTTCACCATCATGGCGGATCCCGCGAAGCTTCACCACTGGTCCTTCGGGACATGGGAGACCGAAATCTCAGGCGATGGCCTCGTCACCGGCACGAGCATCTTCGACGGCGGCAAGATCCTCGTCCGCATTGATGCCGATGCCGGCCGGTTGTCCATCGACTATCGGCTTGGCGTCGACAGGAACCATCTCATGCCGCGGATCAATGTCCGGGCCGTGCCGGGTCTTAACGTCGGACTCGAAGCCGAAAGCTGCGTCCTTACATTCATCGCCTGGCGCGCCGCCGCCATGGATGACGACCGCTGGCGGCGCCTGACCGCGAGCCACGAGTTCGAGGTCGTGCTGCTGAAGAACCTGATCGAGAACGGCCGGATCTAGAGCGGCCGCAGGATCGCCCGTACCGGCGAAGCGTCGAGCGTGTCGAGGCGCAGCGGCAGCGCAATCAGTTCGTAGTCGCCGGGCGCCACATGCGACAGCACCAGGTTTTCGAGAATGCGGAGCCCCGCCCGCTGCGCCGCCATGTGCGACGGCAGGTCCTTGGAGGTTTCCGGATCGACGGACGGCGTGTCGATGCCGACAAGCACCGCCCCGCGCGATGCCAGCAGGTCGACGCAGTCCGGCGAGAGGGCGCGAAACCCCGTAGGCCAGACCTTCGGATCGGTCGCGTCCGCAAGCCGCAGCAGAATGCGCGGCGGCCCACCATCCAGATGAGGACGCACCGTTTCCGCGCGGCAGAGCGCATCCGGCCCGCGCGCATCAATGACCCGGCACGGGCCGATGTAGGCGTCGAGCGGCAAGGCGCCAACGGCCAGCCCCGCGGCATCGTAGTGCAGCGGCGCATCTGCATGGGTGCCGCAATGCGCCGAGAAGGCGACGCGCGACACATTCACAGGACAGCCGGGACCGATGCGGAAAGTCCAGGCTTCCTCGTAGGGCGCGTCGCCTGGAAACACGGCCATGCCGGGCGACAAAGGCTGCGTGATGTCGATGATCATGTGACCGCCTTGCGGGCGCGGAACTGCGGCTGATCCCAGAGCCGGCCATCGAGGATCCGCGCCAGGCCGTCCACCGCATCCCAGACATCGGCATAGCGCGTGTAGAGCGGCGTGAAGCCGAAGCGGATCAGGTCGGGCGCGCGGAAATCACCGATCACCTTCGCGGCGATCAGCGCCTGCATCACGGCATAGCCTTCCGGGCAATGCAGCGAGACATGCGACCCGCGCTGATTCATGTCGCGCGGACCCACAGCCCTGACGCCATGCTGTCCGCAGCGCTCCTCGGCCAGGTCGATGAAGAGCTTGCACAGCGCCTTGGACTTGCGGCGCAGCTCTTGCAGGTCGACACCGTCCCACACGTCGAGCGCCGCATCGAGCGCGGCGAGCGACAGGATGGGCTGCGTGCCGCACTGGTTGCGGGCGATGCCAGGCGCGGGGCGATATTCGAGCTCGAATGCAAAGGGCGCGGCATGGCCCCACCAACCCGCCAGCGGCGGCCGTAGCGTGTCCTGCAGGTCCGGGCGCACATAAAGGAAGGCGGGCGCGCCAGGCCCTCCGTTGAGGTATTTGTAGGTGCAGCCCAACGCGAAGTCGGCATTGGCGCTGGCGAGATCGACGGGCGTGGCGCCGGCCGAATGCGCAAGATCCCAGATGGTCAGTGCGCCGGCGGCATGGGCTGCGGCGGTCACGGCCCTCATGTCATGCAACCGCGCGGTCCGGTAGTCCACTTCCGTCAGCATGACGACGGCCACCGTGTCGTCGATGGCCTGCACCACGGCGTCCGGCTCCACGATCCGAAGAGCATGGCCACCACCCAGCAGGTCGCGCAGGCCTTGCGCCACATAGAGGTCGGACGGGAAATTGCCAGAGTCGGAGAGGATCACCTTGCGGTCCGGCCGCAGCTTCAGCGCCGCGCCGAGCAGCTTGAACAGGTTGATCGAGATCGTATCGCCCGCAATCACCGTTCCCGGCGCCGCACCCACGAGCTTCGCGATCCTGTCGCCCACCTTCCGCGGCAGCGCGAACCAGCCATGCTCGTTCCACGATCCGATGAGCGTTTCGCCCCATTGCTGCGTGACGGTGTCGCCAACCCGTTCTGCGACGCCTTTGGGCAGGACGCCGAGCGAATTGCCATCGAGGTAGTTCATCCCATCGGGGATCGCGAAGAGCGCTCGCTTCGGCGCCAGCGGATCGGCGCGATCAAGGGTCTCGCAGTCGGCGCGGTTCATGCATCACTCCGTCTCGTGCGCCGCCGTTCTTGCATGCCGGACGCGACGACTCAACCTCAGCCGCGTGCCACCGCGGCAAGATGCCTGGGGAACTCCGCCGTCGCCATCAGGGCCTTGCAGCGGTTGAAGCGGTTCACCGAATAGGCCCAGAAGTCGTCCGCCGGATTCCGGTTGGCATGCTGGATCAGGCCCCAGAGGGTCCAGAGCAGGTCGCACATGGCCTTATAGATGACGATGCGGCCCCGCTCGGCGGGCGTCGGCTCGCCGCCGAAATAGGCGCGGATCATCTCTTCTTCCTGCACCGAATCGAACTGGCCTTCCACCGCAAGATCGCCGAGATCCCACATGGGATCGTTCATGCCGGAATACTCCCAGTCCACCAGCCACATGCGGCGGCCGACATCGAGGAAGTTCTCGCAGAGCGGATCGCAATGGCAGGCCACCAGCGGCAAAGGATGCGCCGCGAGAGCGGCCCGTACCGACCGGGCCTCCTTCACCACATCGTGGTAGCCATCGGGAAGCGAGATGTCCTTGGTCGCGAGGATCTTCAGATAGCCGTCGATCATGCTGAAGAGCTCGAAGCGGAAGTTGAACCTCGCGCCTGACGTGTGGAGCTTGCGGAAGACCGCGCCGGCCCGCGCCGGCGCACCGGCAATCGACTTGAATCCCTCTGGAGTCATGGTCACAGCGTGATCGACGAGACGGGTGATCATCACGCCGGTTTGCAGATCGAAGTGCAGGACATCGGGACTGACCCCGGCCTTCGCCGCCTCGCGCGCCGCCGGCGCCTCGTTTGCGCGGTTGATATATTCCTCGGTGCCCTTGCCGGGAATCCGCAGCACGTATTGCTCGCCGCCATGATCGACGCGGAAAACGAGATTGGTCAGCCCGCCCAGACGGGTAATCTTCACCGCATCGTCATCAGGATGCCAGAACTGTGGAATCCGGCTCAGCACGTCCCGCGCCTGCGAAATGCCCTGGTCGTCAGTCATGCGCTTCTTCCCCAACACCTGTCCTGCTTCCAAGGAATTGCGAGAATCTCAGGAGATAGCCATCCGGATCCACGACGATGAACTGACGGACGCCCAAGAAAACATCATTGCCACGGTACCATTTCTCTTCGAGCGGAAGGAAGATGCGAGCCGCGGCCATTTGGCAGTTCCGGTGAATTGCATCAACATCGTCGACGTCGATTTCCAGGTTGAGTCCGCGGCCATAGGGATGGGCGAGCTCTGCCAAGACCCAGTCTTTTTCGTGACTTTCCGAACGTTCCTCGATCATGATCTGGGCTCCGCAGAGATCGAGCTTGGAGAAGCCCTCTTCGTGCCGCCCATAGAGTTCCACAAAGCCCAGCACCTCCCGATAGAAACTCAGGCTGCGCGAAAAGTTCGACACCAGAAGCTCTGGCACGATACGCGGCTCTCTCGGGTCGCTCTGCACCTCACCCTCTCAGCCGTTCCATCTTCGCGTCATAGAGGCAGCGCGGACCGCGCGTGGCCGGGTAGCCCTTGCCGAAGGCTTCGATCACGAAGCGCGTCTCGCCTGCGATCTCGGCAGGAAGATAACCGAAGGCAATGGTCTTGCCGAGCGTGTGGCCAAAGCCCGCGCTGCTGGTCGAGCCCACCACCTTGCCGTCATGCAGAATCGCCTCGCCGCTCAGCAAAGGTGCGAAGCCTTCGACCGTGAATGAGCAGAGCTTCCGCGTGACGCCTTCGGCCCTGATCTTCGCCAGCGCGTCGCGGCCGATGAAATCGCCCTTGTCGAGCGCCACGCAGAAGCCGAGCCCCGCCTCGTAGGGATTGTAGTCGGGCGTGATGTCGCCGGACCAATAGAGATAGCCTTTCTCCAGGCGGCAGGAGTCGATGGCGCGGTAGCCGGCATTGGCGATGCCATGCGACTCGCCCGCGGACCAGAGTGTCTCGTAGACATGGGCGGCGAACTCCTGCGGGATGTAGAGTTCATATCCCAGTTCCCCGACATAGCCGATGCGCACGGCAAGCGCGCGCGCCAGCCCCACATCGATCCGCCGTGCCGCGAGGAAAGGAAAGGCCGCATTCGACACGTCGTCGTCGGTCACTGCCTGGAGAATATCGCGCGACTGCGGACCGCAGAGGTTAATCACGGCAAGGCTGCTGGTGATCTCGCGAATCGTGACGCCGTCCGGAAGATGGCTGGCAACCCAGCCGGAGTCGCGCAGACCGAAGCCGGACCCGGTGACCAGCATGAAGCGGTCAGCTGCCTCATGGACCAGCGTGACGTCCGCCTCGATGCCACCGCGCACATTGCAGAGCTGCGTGTAGACCGCCTTTCCGGGAGGCCCGGAAAGATCATTGGCCGCGATGCGCTGCAGGGCGGCCTCGGCGCCAGGCCCCGCGATCAGGAACTTGGCAAAGGAGGTCTGGTCGATCAGCGCGGCGCGCGTGCGGATGGCAAGATGTTCCGCCGCCACGCCATCGAACCACCCCGGCTTGTCCTCGAAACTGGGCCGGTCGACCGGTGCAGCACCCTGCGGCGCGAACCAGTTGGGCCGCTCCCAGCCCATCTTGGATCCGAAGACGGCATTGCGTGCCGCAAGGCGGTCATGCAGGGGCGAGCGCCGCAATCCACGTCCGGCCTGCGCCTCCTCGCCGGGCCAGTGGATCTTGTAGTAGGCGCCATAGGCCTCGATCGCCCGTTCTTCCAGATAGCGCGGCTGCGCCTGCAGCGCCGAGAAGCGCCGCGCATCGAAGGGCCAGAGATCCATCCCGGCGTCCCCATGCAGGATGAGGTTCGACATAGCGAGCCCCGCCCCGCCCGACGCCGCAATCCCCGCCGTGAAGCCGCAGGCCACGTAGAAATTGGAGTAGCCGGGCGCGAGACCCATGATCGGCTCACCATCGGCCGAGACCGGGATCGGCCCATTGATCACCGCCTGGATTCCGGTCTCGTTCAGGATCGGGAGTCGGCTCGCGGCCGGAATGGCGAAGAGCTCGAGCCGCTCCATGTTGGGCGGAAGAAGCTCGCGCCCGAAGCTGAAGGGCGGAAGCCCGCGATGAAAGCCGGTCGAACCATCCTCCCATCCGCCGATGGCGAAGGCGCCCGTATCGGGCTTCAGGTAGAAATTGTTGTCCGGATCGCGCAGCGTGGTCAGGCCCGGATCGAAGGAAAGCGTCTTCTCGGTGAGAAAATACTGGTGTTCGACGATGCCGGCCGCGAGCTCGATGCCGGCCATGCGCCCGACCCGCTTGGCACAGAGCCCGGCGCAGTTCACCAGAACGTCGCAGGCGATGCTGCCACCCGTGGTGACGACGCCGCTCACACGCCCATTGTCGACGACGATCTCCTCGACGCAGACGCCCTCCTCGATCCGGGCTCCGTTCATCCGCGCCGCCTTGGCATAGGCCATGGTCAGCGAATAGGGATCGATGTAGCCGTCGCCAGGTATGAGGGCTGCACCCTCGATGCCATCGGTGGTGATGTAGGGAAAATGCGCCTTCGCTTCGGTCGCCGACAGCGAGTGGCATTCGACACCGAAGCTCTTGGCCTGTCCCATGGCGCGCCGGATCTCGCTCCAGCGCGCAGGGCTTCCGGCCAGGCGAAGCGAGCCGACCTTCTTCCACGAGATCGCCTGGCCAGACTCGGCTTCCAGCCGGTCGAAGACGGCAACGGAATTCTGCATCAGCCGCGTGAGGTTCTTCTTACCGCGCAACTGTCCCACGAGACCGGCCGCATGCCAGGTGCAGCCATGGGTGAGCTGCGCCTTCTCCACCAGCAGAACGTCACGCGCGCCATCGCGCGCAAGGTGATATGCCAACGACGTTCCGATGGCGCCGCCGCCGATGATCAGGATCCGCACATGGCGGTCCGCCCGGAAGCTCACGACTTCACCCGCGCATTGCCTGGATCATAGAGCGACGCCAGATGCACCTCGGCCCTGACGGTCTCTTTGGCCACGACCAGCTCGTAGCGTCCGGACCGGACATAGTCTTCCGTGACGCCCGCGCCGTTGCGCACATAGCCGTAGCCGATCGGCTTGCCGATGGTGTAGCCGTAACCGCCGCTGGTAAGATAGCCGGCGAACTCACCGTCGCGCAGGATCGTCTCCCGGCCAACGAGCACGATGTCGTCGCGCTCGGTCGTGAAACCGGCCAGCATCTTGGTCAGCGGGGCCGCCGCAATCCGTTCGACGGCGGACCGGCCAATGAAGTCCTGGTTGGACTTGAGCTTCACGGCCCAGCCAAGCCCCGCATGGAAGGGCGAGTCGTTCGGCGTGATGTCGGAACCCCAGGCGCGATAGCCCTTCTCCAGCCGCAGCGCCTCGAGCGCCCGATAGCCGGTCGGCCTCAGGCCCAGCGGCGTGCCGGCGGACATCAGCGCATCGAAGACTTCCCCAATGGCAGCGATGGGGACATGCAGTTCCCAGCCCAGTTCGCCGACATAGGTGAGGCGCAGCGCGCGCAGCCGGCAGCCGGCGATCTCGATCTCGCGCACCGCGCCGAAGGGGAAGGCGGCGTTCCCGACTTCCGACGTCGTCGCCTTGGCGAGGATGTCACGCGCTTTCGGTCCCATCAGCGAGAGCGTGCCCCAGGACTCCGTCACATCCGTCAGCCGCGCATCGAGACCTGGTTTGATGTGATCCGCGATCCAGGCCATGTCGTGCGTCCGGAATCCGGTGCCCGTGACGATGTAGAACAGATCGTCGGAAAGCTGGGCCACCGTGAGATCGCACTCGATGCCTCCACGGCTGTTGAGCATCTGCGTATAGGTCAGCCGTCCCGGGCCGCGCACAACGTGATTGGCGCAGATCATGGACAGGGCCTCGCCGGCATCGCGCCCCTTGAGTTCGTACTTCGCGAAAGAGGACTGGTCGAAGAGTCCCGCCGCCTCGCGCACCGCCCGATGCTCCGCGCCAACGGCGTCGAACCAGTTCTGCCGGCCCATCGAATAGACATCGCGCGGCTCGACGCCTCTTGGCGCGAACCAGTTGGGCCGTTCCCAGCCGAGCTTCGATCCGAAGCAGGCATTGAGTTTCTTCAGGCGATCATAGAGCGGCGAGACGATGCGCGGACGGCCGCTCTGATACTCCTCGTGCGGGAATCCGATGGTGTAGTGCTTGCCATAGGCCTCGAGCGTGCGGTCGCAGGTCCACTGCCGGTCCTTGTGGAGGTCCGAGAAGCGCCGGATATCGACCACCCAGAGATCCATGGGCGCCTCGCCCTTGGCTGCCCATTCCGCAAGCACCCAGCCTGCGCCACCCCCCGAGGCGATGCCGAAGGCGTTGAACCCGGCACCGACAAAGAAGTTGCGGAGTTCGGGCGCCGCACCCAGGATGAAATTTCCATCCGGCGTAAAGCTCTCAGGGCCATTGATCATCTTCTTGATGCCGGCCTTCTCCAGCGCGGGCACGCGCGCCAGGGCCTGGCCCATGTGCTGTTCGAAGTGATCCCAGTCGTCCTCGAAGAGCTGGAACTCGAAATCGTCCGGCACGTCGCCCTGCGTCCAGGCAATGGGATTGGGCTCGTAGCCGCCGAAGACGAGCCCGCCCACCTCTTCCTTGAAGTAGGTGCGGCGGTCGGGATCGCGCAGCGTCGCCGCATCGGACGCAAGGCCATCCACCTTCTCGGTGATGACATACTGGTGCTTGACCGCCTGCAGCGGTACCGACACGCCGGCCATGGCGCCGATCTGCCGCGCCCATTGTCCGCCGCAATTGACCACCGTCTCGCAGGCAATGCGCCCCAGATTGGTCTCCACCGCCACGACCCGGCCATTGGCGATCTCGAAACCGGTCGCCCGTGCGCCTTCGACGATCTTCGCGCCATGCATGCGCGCACCCTTGGCCAGCGACTGCGAGATGTCCGAGGGCGAGGCCTGGCCGTCGGTGGGCAGCCAGGAGGCTCCAACGAGATCGGACGTCTCCATCAACGGCCACATCGTCTTGACCTCGGCAGCAGACAGGAGATGCATCTCCATGCCGAAGCTCTGGGCCGTCGTGGCTAGCCGCTTGTACTCGGTCCAGCGGTCCTTGTTGGTGGCAAGGCGGAGACAGCCGGTCATCTTCCAGCCCGTCTCGAGTCCCGTCTCGGCGTCGAGTTTCTTGTAGAGATCGACGGAATACTTCAGCACCTGCGTGATGGAGGCCGACGAGCGGAGCTGGCCCACAAGGCCGGCCGCATGCCATGTCGAACCGGATGTCAGCCTGTTCTGCTCAAGCAGGACCACATCCGCCTTGTGGTCGCGCGCCAGATGATAGGCCGTCGAGCAGCCGATGATGCCGCCGCCAATGACGACGAACTGGGCCTTGTCGGGAAGAGCTGTCATGATTTTCCGAAGTTGCTGAGATAGGCGGCGTAAACGGTCTCGAAACGCCCGAGGTACTCGGCTGCATAGGTCACGTAGTCCACGCCAGGCGCGTTGAGATGGAGTTCCGAGACCATGCCCCAGACGGCCTCGCGCATGGCGCTGGCCGCCTTCATGGCATAGAAGGCCCTTTCGATGCTGGGCGGCGGGCGCTTCTCGAAATAGGTTTCGAGGATGACGTGCTCGCCGGCTTCATCGAAGGAATTGTTCGACGCGATGTTGGCGAGGTCGAACATGGCGGTGCCGAAGGCGCCATACTCCCAGTCGATCAGCCAGAGCCGGTGTCCGTCGTCCATGAAATTGGTGGGCAACAGGTCGTGGTGCCCGAACACGATCGGCAGCGGTGCCTGCGCCGCCTCCAGATCGTCCAGGATGGCCATGAGCCGCGGCAGGTCGGGCACATGGCGGTGCTTGCCGGCCTTCAGGGTATGCGCGTAGTCGCGCAGGATCTGGAACACCCAGAAGATGGCGCCCTGCCCCGTGATGCGCCGTCCCATCTCGCGATGGCAGCGCTTGACGATCTCGACGCAGGCCGCCGCATTGGTGCGGACATCGGCCTCCGCATAGGTCCTCGCGTCTAGATAGCGCACGACCATGATGCCCGGCGCAGTATGGACCACTTCGGGCGAAAGCCCGGCCGCGCAGGCTGCACGGGATGCGATGGTCTCGCGGTCGCGGGAGACCTGGTGGAACGGATAGTCTTCACCCACCCGCGCCACGTAGCGCCCGGTCGCGTCGGTCACGGTAAAGCTGGCATTGCTGACCCCGCCCTTGAGCGGCACCAGATCCTTCAGACCCTGCCAGATCGGAAGCGCCCGCACACGCTGTTCGGCCGGCGTCATGCTTCGCCCCGTCGCGCCCGTGTCTTGTGTACCCAGGCCGTGATCAGCCGGTCGGCAATGATTCCGATGAAGGCGATAACGAGACCGGCGACGAGGCCGCGCCCGGAATCCGCCTTTGCCAGCGCCTTGAAGATCTCCTGGCCCAGATCGCGCGTGCCGATCATGGCGCAGATGATGATCATGCTGAGTGCCAGCAGGATGGTCTGATTGATGCCGAGCAGGATCTCGGGCATCGCCACGGGCAGTTGCACGTGGCGAAACAGCTGCCATCGCGTGCATCCCGACACTTGCCCGGCCTCGATCAGCTGCTGCGGCACCTGGCGGATGCCATGGTTGGTGTAGCGGATGGCGGGCACGATGGCGAAGGCCACGGTGGCGATCATGGCGGTGACGTCACCGACGCGGAAGAGCATGACAACGGGGATGATGAAGCAGAAGGACGGGATGGTCTGTAGCGTGTCGATGATCGGCGTCACGATGGCGGAGACGCGATCGCTGCGCGACGCCCAGAGGCCGATAGGAATGCCAAGCGCGCAGGCCACCAGCGTGGAGGCACCGGCCAGATAAAGGGTCTGCATGGCGGGAACCCAGAGACCCGTCGCCGCCGCGAAGAAGCCGAGAAGACCTACCAGAACGGCCAGGCCGGCCCCGCCGATCCGCCAGCCCAGTGCCGCAAGGATCAGCAGCACGCCGGCCCACGGCAGGGCCTCGAAGAACGCGCGCAGAGGATTGAGGAAGTACAGAAGCAGGAAAACGCGGACGGCTTCGATGGTATCGAAGAGGTTCTGCGTCATCCAGTCGACGCCGGCCTTCCAGTAGGGCGCGGTGGTGATGGTCATCGCTTCCGGCAGCTTGTCGAGCGCGGGAACGGCAAGCGCCGCAAGCGTGGTAACGAAGAGCATCCCGACAACGATCAGAAGATTGCCGTGGCGCACCCATGGGCCTTCCCGCGGTGTCGCGTCGGGGCTGCGATGGGCGAAGGCCTGGCTCAGGCGGTCCAGCACGATGGCGATCAGCACGATGGCGAGACCCGCCTCCATCGCCTGACCGATCTTGAGGGCGCGCAAGGCCAGCAGCACGTCATAGCCAAGGCCGCCGGCCCCGATCATCGAGGAGATGATCACCATGTTGAGCGCCAGCATGATGACCTGATTCACGCCGATCATCAATGATGGCTTGGCTGACGGCACCAGCACGCGCCACAGTTTCTGCCGCTTCGTGCAGCCGGCCATGTCGGCAAAATCCTTGATCTCCTGGGGCACCTTGTTGAGGCCCAGCACCGTGGCGCGCACCATGGGCGGCGTTGCAAAAAGCCCCGTGGCAAGAAGCGCCGACACCGGATTGGACCCGAACAGCAACAGCATGGGAATGAGGTAGGCGAAGGTCGGTATGGTCTGCATGAGGTCCAGCGACGGCGAGATCAGCCACTGGTTCACCCGCGGGCTGCGATAGGCCCAGATGCCGATCAGCAGGCCGGTCACCACGCAGAAGGGGACGCAAATGATGATCAGCCCCAGCGTGAGCATGGCATTGTCCCACACGCCGAAGACCGCCAGCGCCAGGAAGCTCAATCCGCACAGGGCCGCCAGCCTGCGGCCGCCGGCGATGTATCCCAGATAGGCCATGGTGAGCACGATGCCCAGCCACGACAGGCGCGGCAGCGTCCAGGCCGCTTCGCCACTGCCGAACTTGAAGCCCTTGGCCAGGAGGTTGAAGGCGAAGCGCAGCGGCACGTCGATGATGGCCGTGAGGGAACGGGTGAACCAGGTGAAGTTCACCTTCAGCCAGGTCATCGCCGTCGCAATCCACTCCTTGAAGGGAATCACAAGTTCGCTGGGATAGCTGCTCAACGCCGGCAGTTGTTCACGCAGGATGAAGATCAGGACTGCGGCAAGGACGGAGCCGGATACAACCCGGCGCGCCAGAGACGGCGCGGCGACCGGGGGAACCGAAGCCGGCAGCGTCGCGTCGCTCATGCCATCCCCCGTTCCTTGCCTGACAGCAGATCGATCACCGATCGCGGCGCAACTTCGCCGATGATTGCGCCCATCGAGTCAACAACCGCCAGCGGTGCATTGCGATCAACGATGGCCGCGGCGAAGCTGGCGACCTTGGCGCTGGCTTCGATCTTGTCATAGCCCTTCGCCCTGGCCGTAGCCTTGGTCATCAGGCTGCGGGCCGACAGCACCTTGGCGCGATTCACGTCGCGGGTGAACTCTGCCACGTAGTCCGTTGCCGGACTGCGCACCAGTTCTTCGGGCGTGCCGATCTGGATGATCGATCCGTCCTTCATGATGGCGATGCGGTCGGCCAGGCGGATGGCTTCGTCGAAGTCATGCGTGATGAAGACGATGGTCTTCTTCAGGACACTCTGCAGCCGCATCAGCTCCGTCTGCATCTCGCGGCGGATCAGGGGATCGAGTGCGGAGAATGGCTCATCGAGGAACCAGATCTCAGGTTCGACCGCGAGTGAGCGGGCGATCCCCACCCGCTGCTGCTGGCCGCCCGAGAGTTCCGACGGGTAGTGGCGCTCGCGGCCCTTGAGGCTCACCAGTTCGATCACCTGGCGCGCGCGGTCCTCGCGCTCGGTATTGCCGATGCCTTGGATGAACAGCGGGAAGGCCACGTTCTCGAGCACATTGAGGTGTGGCAGGAGCGCGAAATGCTGGAAAACCATGCCCATCTTGTGGCGCCGGATGTCGATCAGTTCGGAGTCGCTGGCCTTGAGCAAGTCCTTTCCATCGAAGATGAGTTCGCCGCCAGTGGGTTCGATCAGGCGCGAGAGGCAGCGCACCAGCGTGGACTTGCCGGACCCGGACAAACCCATGACGATGAAGATCTCACCTTGGCGGACTTCAAGCGTCGCATCGCGCACCGCCCCGATGAGATGCGCGCGGTCGAGATCCGCGGCACTTGGCTTGCCGCCATGGTTCCGGAGAAAATCGGCCGCGTGCGAACCGAAGATCTTCCAGAGCCCATGGCAGGACAGCTTGACCGGGCGCGGATCATCCGCGCCCGCGGCTTTGGTTTTCATGCCAGGCTCCCCGGCCGGTCTTACTGGGCCCAGGCCTTCCACTTGGCTTCGTTGTCGGCGACCCATTTCGCGGCCACTTCCTCGATGGACTTGCCGTCGAGATCGACTTCGCCCGAAAGCTTGTTCAGCTCGTTGACATCGATCTGGTAGGCCTTGGCCACCTTGTGGGCGATCGGCCACTTGTCCTTCATGCCGCCCCAGGCAAACTTCCAGATATCGCCGGAGGGCTTGCCGCAGTCGTAAGCCATGTCGGGATTGCTGCCCCACTTCGGGTCTTCGTAGCACTCCTTGGTGTACGCCGGGAATTCCACCCACTCGCCCTCATACTTGGCGGGCGCCCAATGCGGAGAATAGACCCACACCATGACGGGCGCCTTGCGCTGATAGGCCGAGTCGAGTTCGGCGAACATGGCGGCATCCGTGCCGGCATGAATGACGGTGAAGGGCAGGCCGAGGGCCTGAACGCGTTCGTCGTCGAAACCTTCCCAAGTCACAGGCCCACCGACATAGCGGCCATTCGGTGCGGTTTCAGGCGTCGAAAAGGCTTCTGCGCACTTCGGATCCTTCAGCGCTTCCCAGTTCGGAAGACCGGGGCATTTTTCCTTCATGTAGAGCGGATACCACCACTCCTCCTTGGCTTTCGGACCAAGTGCGCCAAGCCGCTCGGTCTGCCCTGTCGCCTCGGAAGCGGCCATGGCTTCGCCGGCTGTGGTATCCCAGAACTCAACGCCGACGGTAATGTCGCCGTTGGTAAGCCCGGTGGTCAGCGACGAGAGATAGTCCGCCGTTGGATACTCGACCGTGTAGCCGAGCTTCTCGAGAATGCCGCCAAGGATCCGCGCATTGATGTTCACGCTGGTCCAGTCGAACAGGGCGATCTTGATCGGGTCGGACGACTCCACGGCGCCGGCAGGCGCGGGGGTCAGGAAGGGCATCGCCGCAAGGGCGGCGCTGGCAAGCACGGCGGATTTCCAACGAGACTGTCTGGTCATTTGCTCCCTCGCAATTTTTTCGGACGCTTGTCTGATGCAGCGCCTCCGCAGGCAGTCTCGACCGAAAGCCACAGCCGTGTCAATGCAGCGGTCACAGCCGATGTTGATTATTGTGGGCTTGACCGAATCTGATGTGGCATTGGGCGTATTTCTGATTAGAATGCGGCAAAATGGCTAAGAAACAGGCAGAATTCCAACATGACGCGCCCTAGCCCGCGACGCGGAGAGATCCTGAGGCTTGCGCGGGAACGCGGCACCCTGGCCGTATCGGAGTTGGCATCGGTGCTCGCCGTCTCGGAAGAGACTATCCGTCGCGATGTCCGGCCGCTGGTGGCTGCCGGAGAGGTCATAAAGCTGCACGGCGCCATTGCCTTGCCCCATGATGTCGGCGAAGCCCCCTTTGAGCGGCGTATGCGGACCAATGCGGATGCCAAGCGCGCCATCGCCATGCACGCGGCACGCACGATCGCCGACGGCGACAGCCTTATGCTCGATACGGGAACGACCACCTCCATTCTCGCGCGCGAGCTGTTGCGCAAGCGCAACCTCACGGTGGTGACCAATTCCAGCGACATCGCCCGGACGCTTGCCACGGTCAATGGCAATCGGGTCTACATGGCGGGTGGCGAACTGAACGGGGACAATGGTGCGGCCTTCGGCGCTTCGGCGGTACAATTCGTCTCCACCTTCCGCGTACGCCATGCCTTCATCTCCATTGCCGCCATCAGCGCCGAGGCCGGACCTTCCGACGACTATCTGGCAGAAGCGGAATTCGCGCGCATGGTACTGTCCTGCGGCGAACGCCGTTACCTGCTGAGCGACGCCAGCAAGTTCGGCCGCCGCGCCCTGATCCGCGTCTGCAGTTTCGGCGAAATCAATGTCCTGATCACCGACCAGGCGCCCCCGGCGTCAATCGCAAGTGTCTTGCAGGATGCGGGCGTCACGATCGAGATTGCGCAGCGGGCTTGATCGCATCGCAGCGGTGGCATGCAGCCGCAGCCTGCGGGAGTTGACCGGGCAACGGCGATGGACCAAAGTGCCGCGGGATTCCCAAAACAGGTGAAAACAATGGAATATACAGCACCAGAAACGGTCAAGGCTGCGGTGGCCTTGCTCGCCAAGGCGAAAGGGAGCGCTTATGTGCTCGCGGGCGGGTCCGATCTGCTCGTGCGCATGAAGGGCGGCTTCATCGAACCCGACCTCGTGGTCGACATCAAGCGTATCAAGGCGATGCGCGAGATCAAGAAGACGGCGACAGGATTCAGCATCGGCGCGGCCGTTCCCTGCGCCGCGCTCGGCGAGAACAAGGCGCTGGTGAAGGCATGGCCCGGGGTGGTCGAAGCCGCGAACCTCATCGGCTCCAAGCAGATTCAGGGTCGTTGTACCATCACGGGCAATCTCTGCAACGCCGGCCCGGCGGCCGACAGCGTGCCCGCACTCGTGGCGGCCGGTGCCAAGGCCGTG